>NZ_JAYGHV010000007.1:0-38608 GCF_034932145.1 Spirulina sp. 06S082
AGGGTGCTAGATCGTCGCGAAAAGAGGTAATTTGCCAAATACTTAAAAGCCCAAAAGATAAAATCATTAATGCTGGAGTTGCAGGCTTTATAAATTTTGGCGATCGCCGAAACCAAATCAGTAGAAAAACAAGAAGCAGAAAAATAAAACCAATTGTCCCAGTTCCGTAAAAACCAATGCCGATTAAACTTTGTTTTCCTAACCCAAAAGGCAAACCAATTGCCTTAATTATAAGCGGAAAATTAAACAGATTTAAGACTTTACTATTGCCTCCTCTTCTAGCTAATAAATAAAAAATGTAAGGAGATAAAGCAATTAAAGAAGTAATACTTAAAAAGAAATAATGAACAATTTTGCGATAACCCAATAAAAATAATCCTAAAAAAGAAACAGGTACAAACATAACCCCTACTCCCCAAGACCAAGCGGCTATAATTCCCCCTATTCCTACACTGATAATTCCTAGCCAACGATGAAGATATCGCGTGAGTCCCCAAATTCCAAAACTGACTCCAAACCCGACAAATCCTAATGCAAGACTTGTCTCAGCAAAGGTAAAAATATTTATATGAACCGTCGAAAAAATCAGACAAGATAGTAATGGTAAAAGTAACCATTTAAGCCAAGAATGAGGGGATAATCTCGTGAAAGAATTGTGCAGAAAAAAGAGTTGACAAATAAACAAAAAGATGCCGATACTAATTTCCCAATAAATATTCCAATGGGAAAAATAAGCAGCGATAAAGCGAACAAATAAAGGGATAGCCATAATATGACTACCGGAAAAACTATCATCAAAAAGATTGTTAAAATTATAAGTTCCGCTCAAAAATTGGTCGATCGCGGCAGTATAATAAGCTAAATCGTTAGAAACAACATTCGTACCCGTTGAGGAAATAATCCGGAGAATGTTGCCAATGGGGAGTAAAGTTAAGATAATAACAAGACATGATGCGAGAAAATGAAGCGGTGCGTTTTTACGATCGCTGGGAAAATAGCTCAAATATTCCCCAGTCTCGATAAATTGTTTAAATTGTTGCAATTTTTTGTGTAGTTTGCTCAGATTCATTACAAGAATGCAAAACTGGATGTTAAAAGAAGAAGACCGGATAAAAGGGAAAATGCGATCGCTTCTATCCCATCCTCTCATCACACCGATCGCCTTAGCAAGTTTGATTTTATTTGTCTGTAGTAGTGTACGACATGGACTGTTTCATTCAACAGCTTACGATCTCAGTCACTTCGATCAAGCCATTTATTTAATCAGTCAAGGAAAACCCGCGATCGTCTCTCTTATTGACTATCATTTTTTAGGCAGTCATGGGGATTGGATTTTATATTTATTAGCACTACCCTACAAAATTTATCCCGATGTTCATTGGTTATTTTTCATCCAAGCGATCGCGCTTTCTTGTGCTGCTTTACCTCTCTGGTACTTAGCAAAGGATGCAGGATTACAGGACAAACAGAGTAGCGCGATCGTCTGGGTTTATCTTCTCTATCCTCTCATTTTTAATATCAATTTATTCGATTTTCATCCTTCCGTTTTAGCCATTCCGCTTATTTTTGGGGCAGTTTTAGCGGCGAGACGGGGTAAAATAAAATGGTTTATTCTTGCAATTATCTTAATTTTAGGTTGTCGTGCCGCTCTTTCTCTAACAATAATAGGGATGGGAGTCTGGTTATTTGTCTTCGAGAAGCGGCGAAAATGTGGCGCGATCGCCTTACTTTTGGGCATTTTTTGGTTAATCTTTGCAACTCAAGTCATTATCCCGACTTTTCGTCCTGAAGGGGTGGAAGCCTTGGGACGTTATGATACTTTTGGTGACTCCATTCCGGAAATTTTTCTTAATCTCTTTCTCAAGCCCCATCTTGTTCTTAAATCTCTCTTCACCCCTGCTAATTTAGAATATCTCTTGTTGTTACTTGCACCGATTATTTGGGGACTTTCTTTTCTCCATTTACAACCGCTTATCGCTGCTATTCCAGATTTTGCCTTAAATTTACTCACGGATTATCCTCCCCACAAAGATTTACTCCATCAATACTCTATCCCCATTGTACCCTTCCTGATGCTTTGTTTGATTGCTTCGATCGCAGCAAAAAAAAGCTGGTTTCAACAGCCCAAAGGAATGATAATCTGGAGTTTAATTGGTTTTGTCAGTCTGGCTAAATTTGGTTATTTTGGCGGTCGCTATTTACAAACCTTGGGAACATGGCACGCAACCCGAGAAGCTATTTCTCTTGTTCAAAATGAGAGGAGTTTATTAACTTCTGCACAAATTGCGCCGCATTTGAGTCACCGTTCTCTGCTAAAATTAATTGTGGATAACGAAGAACGCGATCCGACTCAATTTGATTCGGTTTTGATTAATGTTCCCCATCCTGGTTGGAATAGTAACCCGGAATTGGCGGGCAGTTTTGTGGAACGTCTGAAAGCAGCACCAGGATTTACATTGAAGTACGATCGCGATGGCGTATTTTTGTTTGAGAAAAAAGAGTAATTGGGGGTCGGGTCAACAAGATATCTCGAAAAACTGTAAAATGGGTTAAGTATTGTTCACTGATAGTTAATTTAGAATAATGGTTGATAAAGTCCAAAAAACAGAAGCCGAGTGGAAGCAGCAGCTTACCCCAGAACAATTTCAGGTCACTCGTAAAAAAGGAACAGAACGGGCATTTACAGGAGAATATCACGATAACAAAAAATCGGGAATGTATAAATGTATTTGTTGCGGGACGGAATTGTTTAGTTCTGAAACAAAGTACGATTCTGGGACGGGATGGCCGAGTTTTTATGCTCCCATTTCTGAGGAAAATGTTACCAATAAAAGCGATCGCAGTTTATTTATGACTCGAACTGAGGTTTTATGTTCGGTTTGCGATGCACATTTAGGCCATGTTTTTAATGACGGTCCAAAACCGACGGGTCAAAGGTATTGCATGAATTCTGCGGCTTTAGATTTCGTGGCAGAATAAAAAATAGTTACGGAAAAGCCTCGACAAGGGAACACTCCGAGCTTATGATGGGGATAAGCTAATTTTTGGCGGGGGCAAGCGGGGTCGGAATTCCCGGTGGTGCTGCCAAAATGCCTAGAACCTTGACAATTCAATAGTTTCGAGATTTTGTTTGAGGGGGTTGGGTGTTGGTTTGGCAAGGTTTTGGGAGTGTTTTTTCGAGTGCTGCCAAAACCGATGCCAAAATCCCCATCTGACAAGGGTTCTGGCTGGCGGACTTTCCTATTAATGAATCCCGCGATCGGGACTGAAACCTTGAGCTTACAAGGGTCGTTAGTTCTCTTGACTCCTTTCCTATTAATGAATCCCGCGATCGGGACTGAAACGTTTGACTCCATGAAACATCCCATCTCAAACAGTTCTTTCCTATTAATGAATCCCGCGATCGGGACTGAAACTAATATACCTGTCTCAACCCGTAATACATCCCCAGCTTTCCTATTAATGAATCCCGCGATCGGGACTGAAACACCCCATCGTAAGCGGGGATTGTCATTGTCCCCCCCGCGCTTTCCTATTAATGAATCCCGCGATCGGGACTGAAACTGCTATAGTGCAAGAACAGGCAATCCAGAAGGAGGCTTTCCTATTAATGAATCCCGCGATCGGGACTGAAACCTGAAACTTGCCAAGGCAGAGGCAACACTGCAAAACTTTCCTATTAATGAATCCCGCGATCGGGACTGAAACCTGAAACTTGCCAAGGCAGAGGCAACATTGCAAAACGCCTTTCCTATTAATGAATCCCGCGATCGGGACTGAAACATTTGCTTGAAGAAATTCCTAGCGCGTTTAATTCAGCCTTTCCTATTAATGAATCCCGCGATCGGGACTGAAACGACTGCCCCTTGCCAAGAATCAGGGAGGCCAACTTATCTTTCCTATTAATGAATCCCGCGATCGGGACTGAAACATCGATACGCTTCTCTAGTTCTTTCCGCTCTTTATCGCTTTCCTATTAATGAATCCCGCGATCGGGACTGAAACAATCAATTTCAGATTGAGCGGGAATTGATGAGAAGCCTTTCCTATTAATGAATCCCGCGATCGGGACTGAAACCTTTCTCAATGTAGCTTAACGCCATGCGATCGCCACTTTCCTATTAATGAATCCCGCGATCGGGACTGAAACTATGGTTAAGTTATTAAAGCAGCAAAGGTCTGCTAGCTTTCCTATTAATGAATCCCGCGATCGGGACTGAAACCTACCACGCTGTGCGCGATGCCTTTGAGAAAGAGGTGCGAGCTTTCCTATTAATGAATCCCGCGATCGCGACTGAAACAGAAAAGCGATCGCATTTCTCTTATTGGTTAAAAGCGATCGCCTCTCCCGATTCAAAAATACTCGATCAAGCCGATTGTTGCGTTTGCGGTTGGAATTGGAAGAGAGAATAAACCACATTGCGACGAATATCGACCATCGTTTCTAAGAACATCTCGTAGCCTTCCTGTTTGTACTCAATCAAGGGATCTTTTTGACCGTAACCCCGCAACCCGATCGCCTCGCGTAACGCATCCATTGACTGCAAATGTTCTCGCCAAAGGGTATCAATTTGCTGCAAAATAAAGAAACGTTCCGCTTGTCGCATTAACCCAGGTTGAATCTGTTCGATTTGATTTTCCTTGAGATCGTAGGCTTTGCGGACTTCCTCATGGAGAAAAGTTTTTATTTCTCCCACGGTCATATCTTCTAAGTGCTTTGGCAGCATATCTTTAAGTAAGTAGATAAACTCCTTCACTTTTTCCGTTAACTCCTCTAACTTCCATTCTTCCGGTGGTAATTCAGGATTCACATAAGCCTCGACAATATCATCCATTGTCTTCTCGGCATACCCGATCACCTGTTCTTTGAGGTCTAACCCCTCCAACACCCGACGGCGTTCGGCGTAAATCGCCCGGCGTTGGTTATTCATCACCTCATCATATTCAAACACCTGCTTGCGGGTGTCATAGTAGAAAGTTTCCACCTTCTTTTGCGCCCCTTCCAAAGAACGAGTTAGCATTCCCGACTCGATGGGCATATCTTCCTCCACCCGGAAAGCATTCATCAACCCCGCCACGCGATCGCCGCCAAAGATTCGCAGCAAATTATCCTCTAAACTCAAGAAAAACTTCGTCGATCCGGGGTCTCCTTGTCGTCCGGCGCGTCCCCGCAACTGGTTGTCAATACGGCGGGACTCGTGGCGTTCCGTACCAATCACGTGCAACCCGCCCAATTCAACTACTTTATCGTGTTCCCTGCTGGTAAAGGCTTCATATTCCTCGCGAATGAGATTGTAAACTTCCCGTAACTTCTGCAACACCGGATCGTTAATAGGAGCATTTTCCGAGGCGATCGCCAGTTTATCTTCCGCTTCCAACTCCTGCAAACTCTGTTCGCCGTAAGTTTCAACGGCAAAATTCACCGCTTCTTTTAACTTCTGTAAAGTTCCTGGAGATAAATCCGTCGGGAAGATTTCCGGGGAGGCCTTCCAGGTCTTTTTCTTCTTCTCCCCCTCTCCAAACCCTTGCGGCGACTTCTTCCCCGGTTTAAGCACCCCTGGCACCGCCGCCACCAATTCTTTCTCATCGGGAATGACAATACGAGGCATTAAAAACTCCCGAACCTTCAACCGCGCCATAAATTCAGCATTTCCCCCCAAAATAATATCCGTACCGCGACCCGCCATATTCGTAGCAATGGTCACGGTACTGAGGCGACCCGCTTGGGCGACAATTTCCGACTCCCGTTCCACATTTTCCGGACGGGCGTTAAGAATATTATGGGGAATATTCAACTCCGTGAGATTTCGAGACAAGAACTCTGATTTTTCAACGCTAGTAGTTCCCACCACTACCGGACGACCCAATTCGTGCATTTCCGCGCATTCCTTCGCCACCGCCAGCCATTTAGCAGGTTCGGTTTTATAAACGACATCGGATAAATCCTGCCGCCTAGAGGGTAAATTAGTGGGAACAATAGTCACTGACAATTCATATATTTTCTCAAATTCCGCTTCTTCTGTTTTAGCCGTCCCCGTCATCCCTGCTAACTTGGGATAAAGCAGGAAGAAATTTTGATAGGTAATGGTGGCTAAAGTTTGGGTTTCATTTTGAATTTTTACTCCTTCCTTGGCTTCGATCGCCTGATGCAAACCATCACTCCAGCGCCGTCCCGATAGTACCCGTCCGGTAAACTCATCAACAATTACCACTTCTCCATCCCGAACAATGTAGTTTACATCATCAGTAAAAAGTTCTTTGGCTTTAATGGCATTAAAAATATAATGCGCCCAAGGATCGTTAGGATCGTAGAGATCGCTGACCCCTAAAAGCTGCTCTGCTTTAGCAAATCCCTCATCCGTCATCAAGACATTGCGCGCCTTTTCATCGACTTCATATTCCCCTTCTCCTTCTTCATTTTGGGGACCGAGTTGCATGGCAATTTCGGCGGCTTTCATGTATTTTTCTGTCGGACGTTCGATTTGTCCAGAGATAATTAAAGGCGTTCTGGCTTCATCCACTAAAACCGAATCTACTTCATCAATCACGCAATAATTAAAAGGCCGTTGTACCACATCATCCATTGAGGTGGCCATGTTATCCCGTAAATAGTCAAAACCTAACTCACTGTTGGTCGCATAAGTGATATCGCAACCATAATTCTGTTTCCGTTCGCTGGGACTCATTCCCGCTTGAATCAGTCCTACACTCAAACCGAGAAAACGATGTACTTGTCCCATCCATTCTGCATCTCGTCGCGCTAAATAGTCGTTGACCGTAACCGCGTGAACGCCATGACCGGAAAGGGCGTTAAGATAGGCTGGAAGAGTTGCGACCAGGGTTTTTCCTTCCCCAGTTTTCATTTCCGCGATCTGTCCCTCGTGGAGAATAATCCCCCCGAGGAGTTGCACGTCAAAATGGCGCATTCCCAAAACTCGCCAGGCGGCTTCTCGGATAACCGCAAAGGCTTCTGGTAGAATTTCATCGAGAATATCCCCTCGTTCGCGATCGCTTTTGGCTTTGACGAGTTGTTCTTTAAATTCCCCGGTTTTGCCTCGGAGTTGTTCGTCGGAGAGTGCTTTAATATCATCTTCCAACAAGTTAATATCAACCACCAGAGGTTGATATTTCTTTAGTTTGCGGGCGTTGGGGTCTCCGAGCAGTTTCTTGAACATGATAGCTTTTTAAGGGATTCTGAGCGATGTCGCGATCGCCAACAGTGGTTTATCCACAATGGTATCATTTTGACTGAACGATCCTCGATTCGGAAAACCGAAAGTTTATGAATTCAGAACGTGGAGACGCGATCGCCGCAGCCGCAGAAGCGTGCAGGGAGAAAGATGCTGTAGGATTTGCCTCGCTTTTTACCTTTGATGGAGAACTTGTGTTAGCCGGAGGGCAAAAATTCAAGGGACAAGAGGCGATCGCCCGAGTCACTGCGGCTTATTTTGCCACTTGTGAGGAGATTGGCATTGAGATCGAAGATATTCGCTACGATGGCGATCGCGCGGTTATTGAATGGTTTTGGTACAGCCGCGATCGCAGCACCGGAAAATCCAAACGGAGAGAAAATACCATAGTTTTGCACTTTCAAGGAAAGGCGATCGCGTCTTGGCGAGAATCCTAACGGCGATCGAGATTAATTCACCTCTTTTTTGCTACAATTGCCCAGAAGCAGTTCGGAGACAATAAGAATGGAAACAACAACAATTGATTGCGGGAAAGAATGCGTTAACGGCTGTGTTTTGGGCGATCGATGTCCCAACCTTCAATATGTAGAACAAGCTAACAAATTCATGCAAGAAACTTCTTTAGATCAAATGCACGAAATTGCCGAAATCGCCCGCAGGAAAAAACTCAGCAAACCGACTAAATGGATTATTCCCGACGACTTCTAGATCTTGCTTTCCGTGAATGCACCCCCTCATCACCCTTCAGATAGATGAGGGACTTCACTCTCCCAATGGCAATTCAATCGTAAATTCTGTACCGCTTCCAGGATGAGAAATATAGGAAAGTTGCCCTTTGTGTTTTTCAACAATAATTTGATAGCTAATTGACATTCCTAAGCCCGTTCCTTTACCAATTGCTTTGGTTGTAAAAAAGGGATCGAAAATTTTATTTTTTAAATCTTCTGGAATACCAACCCCATTATCGCAAATTTTAATTGTTACCAAAGATTCGGCTTTCCTTAATTCCGTTGTAATGGAAATAATACTGGGATTTTCTTGTATTTCTTCCCATGTTCTTTTCTTATCTCGTTCTTCTAAAGCATCGATCGCGTTACCGAGAATGTTCATAAATACTTGATTAAGTTGTCCTGCATAGCAATTAACGCGCGGAAGATTACCATAATTTTTAATGACTTGAATGGCTGGAGATTCTGGTTTAGCTTTCAGGCGGTGTTGCAAAATTGTTAAGGTACTATCAAGACCTTCATGAATATCAGCATCTTTAAATTCTGCTTCATCCAAGCGAGAAAATGTTCGCAGGGAAAGCACAATCTCGCGAATTCGCCTCGCTCCTTCTTTCATCGAATTGACAACTTTCGGTAAATCTTCCTTTAAGAAATCAATATCTAATTCCTCTAATTGTTCTGCAATTTCTGGATTCAAATCGGTGTAATGTTGGCGATAAATATCTAAGGCAGCTAACAAATCATTAACATATTCTTCTACAGGAGTCAAGTTTCCATGAATAAAATTAACGGGATTATTGATTTCGTGAGCAACTCCAGCAACTAACTGCCCTAAAGCGGACATTTTTTCGCTCTGGATTAAGCGTCCTTGGGTGCGTTGTAATTCTCGTAAAGTGTTTTCTAAATCTTGTGCCTGTTGCTTCAGTTTGAGTTCGGATTCCTTGCGATCGCTAATATCAAAAATAACACCATCTAACCATTTTAATTTTCCCTTTTTAGAGAAAATGCCTTGACCTTTCTCGTAAACCCAGCAAAAACTTCCATCGGAACGAAGGAGACGATATTCTGTTAAATAAGCCTGTTTAGCTTCAATAGCTTCAAGGGCAATTTTTCCCACCCGATCGCTATCTTCGGGGTGAATGAGACTGGCAAAACTGCGAACTCGATTACCGATAAAATCCGAGGCAGGATAGCCAGATATTCTTTCAATGGCATTGCTAATAAAAATCATAGTCCAATCGCGATCGCATTGACAGCGATAGATGGCTCCAGGAGTATTGGCAACTAATGTCCTAAAGCGTCGTTCGCTGTCTTCTAAAACCGCTTCCACTTTCTTGCGATCGCTAATATCAAGAATAACGCCTTCCCAAAGTGTTGAGCCATCAGATCGTCGTTCTGGACGAGATATCGCTTGTATCCACTTAATTTTATGGGACGGCGTTACGATCCGTCCCTCCCAATAAAACTGCTCTAAAGTTTCCGCAGAAGCAAGCATTTGAGCCTGCAAACTCTCTAGATCGTCGGGATGTGCCATCGATAGCCCTCCCAGGCGATCGGGTTCGACTTCAAAAATATCTCGACTTCTCGCGGAAGCATAAATAAAATCAGTCGATCCGTCCAGATCGAGGCAAAACTGAAAAATCATACCTGGAACATTAGTCACTAAGTTCTGAAAGCGATTTTGGCTTTCTTGTAACTCCCGAGTTCGTACTTCTACGCGAGATTCTAATTCTTGGTTTGCCTGTCTGAGTGCCTCTTCTGCTTGCTTGCGATCGCTGATATCGTGCATGGCAACAACTGCCCCCATTTTTTCACCATCAGGATCGAGAATAGGCTGCCCGCTAACCAATACCGTTCGCGGTTTATTCTCCTTGGGGGCAATAATCATTTCTACGTCCCGCAATTTTTCCCCTTGAAACGCCCGAAATAAGGGGATTTCATCTTTTGACATGAGGGTTTTGCCATCAGCTTGATAGAGATCGAAAAAATCTGCCCATTGTTCGGGTGGGATAGGCTGGAGAGGTAAGCCGTGAAATTCTTGGGTAGCACGATTGAAAAGCGTTAAAACTCCGGCTGCATTACAAGCGACAATTCCATCGGATAAGTTCTCTAGTAAGGCCTTGAGAAATTCTCGTTCTTTTTGCAATGATTCTTCCATCGCCATCCGTTGGCTAATTTGTTCGGCTAATTTAAGGTTGGCGGCTTCAAGTTGGGCTGGACTGGGGATCGCTAAAACCTTGGGAATGAGGGGAATAAGGGCGATCGCCGTCATAACCGAAACAATTGCGGTAATGCCTTTAATAAAACCCGATACCCAGTAGTTAGGATGCCATAGGGTCCATACCCCCATTACATGAGTTGCCCCACAGGAGAGAATAAACGCCCCAAACATAAAAAAGAGCCAATTAAAAGGAAGGTCTTCCCGTTTATTGACCAAATAAACCAAAATAATGGGAATTGCACCGTAGGCTAAAGCGATGAGAGAATCTGAGGTCACGTGCAATCCAACTAAACTTGGTTTCCACAAATAACAATGCCCGTGAGGGATAAAAGCAAACATTATTTTTTTAATTATTAATTATCAATGATTAAATTATCAATCAAAAAGACCCATTTTGACAAGAGGTCTTGTTTGCATATTGTTGATTAGTTATTGTTTACCAAGGGGTACCGATTAAAGTGAAAGAACTCCAATAGTAGGGATGAGTGAAGTCACGATCGCCTAAATCAATTAAGGGTTTATTTAAGGGAATTATTTCCGATAAAGTCACCAATTCTCCATTTTCTAAACGAATCTTTCCCGCAAGCATGGCGAGTTGTGCCTGTCTGACGGCTTCGGCTTTAATGGGGGCTGTTTGTAATTGTTCGTAAAATGCACTCATAAATCCGAGAGAACCCACATCGTTAATGCGCCACAAACTCCCTAAAGTGGATTTAACCCCCGCCATCGCGGCAATTCCGGCAAAACCGAGTTCGGCATCGCGATCGCCTAATGCCGTGCGACAAGCGCTTAATACAAGCAATTCTACGACAGGATCGTGCCAGCCTAATTCTCGTAGGCGATCGATGCCCAAGCGTTCGTTTCCGACTTGAATATAGGACTCGGAGGGGTGTCCTGGCAAGAAATCGCTGTGGGTGGCGAGGTGAATCATGCGGTAGGGGGTGCGATCGCGGACTGCTTGGAGTTTCTCGATCGTAAAGTCTTCGTTGAGATAACTTTCTCCCTGCCAGAGTTTTCCTGATGAGAGTAAGTCTAACTCGATGGGAACGGCGGGAAGAGGATCGCGATCGCTAAACTTAGAACTGCCCATTGCTAATACTTCCAGTCCGCGAATACCAGTATAGCTTAAGTCACTTAAAGACAAGCTAGGCATCAAACTCACACTATAGCGTTCGACAATAAACTTTTCTCCGTCATGTAAGGCAGCGATGGGGAGCGATCGCAGTCCTTCATCAAGAATAAAGGTTAAATGGGTAATCTCCTGTTTTTCTAAATCTGCTTCGAGGGGGGAAATCAACCATTGATAGAGTTTTTGACTGGAGGAGAGATAATCTCTTCTTTCTCTTACATCAGTGACACCGCGACGAAATTGTTTGGCGATCGCGTCTATTTGTCTTCGAGAAATTCCTGTTTTGTAAAGAATGGGTTCTGCTTTAGCTGTCACCAACATGAGATACAGTTGGTCTGTGGGTTGAGAGTCTTGGGCGAGGGAGGAAAACCCGAGGGCTGGGGCATAAATGGCGTAAATAATGGAGGGTTTGACTCCTGTAGCGCGATCGACGCGATCGAGACTCGCTTGAGTGACACCGATAACGATTTCGCGATCGCTTTCGGAGTTTTGTTCTGAGGTTGCGGTGCGATCGCTTTCTCCTGGTGTTGAGTTTTCTAGACTGCTTTCCTGTAAAGACTTTGCGATCGAACTCGCATAAGTTTCGGACTCACTGGCAAAATATTTTTCAAAGGCTTGAGTAAAATAGCGATCGATTTGGTCGAAGGTTAGTTCGGTAATTAGGGATGTATTGGAACCGAGAGGATCGAGGGACAAGATAAAGCGATCGTTCTCCAATACTCTCGGATCCGCCAAGTGAGAAATTCTTTTTTGTAGGACATCAACGATCAAGTTAGCAATAGTTTGACCTCTACCTTGACTACCTTGACTCCTTGGGCTGGTTATACCATTAATACCGATTGATTGACTTGTTACACCATCAATACTAATCAAACTACTAAAACCTACAGTGTTTGCGCCATCAACAGAAACAATCTGGATTTGACCGTCAACATAAGTGAACTGCAAAGAAAGATTGGGAATAATCGCCGTACTGCCATCGCCTATGCCGCCAATAACCCCATTCACGGCGGCATTGCCAATTGTAAAGGGAGTAATACCTTTTCCGCCATGATTGAGGGTAATTTGTCCTCCGCCGCTACTGCCACCGCTATAAATACTGAAATCGTTGCCACCATCGCCTAAAAATGTTCCTGTTGCCCGGAAAAACTGCCCGGCGATCGCGTTAATATCTCCTCCTTTTCCTGCTGTACTTGCGGTATTGATGCTGTTGACTTTTATATCCTGCGGTGATGTGAGGGAAACTTTGCCACCATCACCACTATTGCTGGAGGTGTCAATGTTTTCTGTGGCGATCGCGCCATTCGTGCTGGTCATGGTGACATCGCGGCCGAAGTTGGTAATATTGCTAGTGGTAATATCTTGGCTGGCTTCAAGGGCGATTGTTGCATTGTCAGCACCGACGATATTTCCTCCCGTTGCATCGATAGAACCATTGCCATTAGGCGCTCTTAAGGTCACGGGATCGTTAAAGGTGATATCACTGGCTACAGTAATCGTACCGCTTCCATCTCCTCGTCCGATGGTAATGGCATTAAACCCATCATTAATACGACTTAACTCATTATCCGTTAAAAATATTGTTCCTGCGGATCCCGATCCTCCTAATTGTAGATCGAGAGTGGGGGTTAAAGGTTGCAAAATTAGATTGCCGCTACCGCTTAATTTATCTCCACCACCACTATTAAGATCGAGGCGATCGGTGGTTAAAGTAATATCTCCGATTCCTGACGCGATCGGTGCTTTTAACCAAATCCCATCGTTATTTCCACTCGTCCCCGTCAGGGAAATATTGCCCCCTTCTGAATCAATATCCCCTTGAATCCAAACCCCTCGTTGATTACTACTAATTCCCACCATTGTAATATCGCCACCCTTAGAATTCAAGGAGTCTTGAACGCGAATTCCAGGCTGATTGTAGCTGCTATTGCCTCCATTTAAAACAAGATTTAAAGGTGCGCTTGTTGTCGTGCCATTAATTGCTTTTTTCAGCCAAATTGTTCCCGAAGCAGACAGGGTTAATGTTCGTTCTGTTGCTAAATTAAAAATGAGGTCATCCTTGAGAGTAATATCGCCATCTTGGGTTCCTCCCGTTCCCGTGGAGATAGTAACATCTCCATTAACAAGGGCTGCTAAAATGAGATCGATGCCAAGGGTAGCGCCATTTCCTGTTGCTGTAAAAGGCGATAGTGTATTAATATTGCTATTTCCAGAACCCGCTACAATGTCGATATTGTAGGGATCGATCAGCCATTCTCCACCCCTTCCCACCAACGCAGATATATCAGGAAGAGATGTGACACTTAAACTGGCAAGGCCGCTAGTTTCGATAAATCCTCCATTTCCGCCTGTTTCTCCCCCTCTAGCGCTCAAAATGCCGTGAATGCTGGCATTTTCCGAGGCAAAAGTAATAATGCGTCCCCCATCTCCTGTTTCTGTTGCATCGGCTAAAAGCTGGGATTCCTCACTAATGTAAATTTGACGGGCATTGGGTACAGTTCCTTGACCTTGTTGTTCCCCCCCAAATAAAATTGTACCGCCGCCACGGTTTCCCGAAGCATCAATCGTTGCCGAAATTGCCCCGACGCGATCGCCAAACACATTTACCCGTCCCCCCATTTCCCCCGCTACATCTCTCCGTCCCGAGGCGATCGCCGTCCCTGTCCCTGGGGGAATTTCCGTAGGGGTTTGGTCTCCAAACCCTCCCCCTCCCATCCCCATCCCCGTCCCCGTTAAAAGTTCCGGTAAAGCAAGAGGCGAAAAAGGCAAAATATCGCCGTCCCTATTGCGAGGGGGTGCAAACTCCAAACTGAGAACATTACCTTCCCGAGATAATCTCACTAAATTTGTACCAGGAACGGCGGTGAGATTAATTGTTCCTTCCGGTGCGCTTAATGTTCCCGTATTGATTGTATTTCCTGCTAATAAAGTCAAAGATTGTCCCGTATTAACAGCAAGATTTCCGGCATTAATAATCGATCCAGAATTGACCAGATCGAAAGCAAAGCGATCGGGATCGCCAACTAAACTTTGATAATTACTACTTCCAATAGCTTCAAACCAATTCTCTTCACCAAAACCAATTCCCGTTGCTGTCGTTGCGAAAAAATCTCCCGGTACATTGATGCTTGCATTTTGACCAAAAATAATCCCCGCCGGGTTCATCAAGAATAAATTAGCATTTCCCCCCGTGACTTGAATTAAGCCATTAATGAGGGAAGGATCGCCACCAACAACTCGCCCTAAAATATTATTGATTTCTGGTGAAGAAAGAAAATTAGCAACTTCCCCCGCAGAGAGACCAAATTGCTCGAAACTGTGAAATAAATTGCCTCCATCTTGCGATCGCGCCCCTCCTTGAATGTCAAATTGATTACCATTTTGCTGAATGCTCGTTCCCGTCCCATCCGAGGCGGAGATAATAGACTGAGCCGATACAGTGTCTGTTATTACGCCAATTAAAACCAATTCTATGAATGCCGAAAACGCAATAGAGGCAGTTACGCGAGAAGCCCCTGCGACAATGGTTTTCAAATTAATAGCATAGAATCGGTTGGATTTCATTGCGCGATCGCCTTGCGCGAATCTTGAAAAATCTCTCAGTCCACTCTATGCTATACGCTTTTCGGGAAAACAAATCTTTAAGTTTTGACAAATTTTTGCTTAACTCGATCGATTTCTTTTCTACTCAGGAATAATAAAGGGTTTGGAGACCAAACCCCTACTGTAAATCTTGAATCAAATACTCTAAATGATTGCGATCGGCTTGATAGACTTCCCTACAAAAATGGCAGGTTGCTTCTGCACCGTTATCCTTTTCAATCATATCTTGCAATTCCTCGACCCCAAACATTTTTAAGGCTCCCAGAACGCGATCGAAAGTGCAACCGCAATGAAATTGAACCATTTGCACTTCGGGAAAAATTGTTAATCCCAGATCCCCTAATAATTCTTGCAAAATTTCCGGCAGGGTTTTCCCCGATCGCAGCAAAGGCGTAAAACCCGATAATTGCAATATGCGAGATTCCAATGTTTGCACCAGTGTCTCATCTTGTGCTGCTTTGGGCATAATTTGTAGCAGGAGTCCCCCCGAAGCCGTCACCCCTTCTGCGCCCACAAAAACCCCTACCAACAAGGCAGAAGGGATTTGCTCTGAGGTGACAAGATAGTGGCTGACATCATCGCCAATTTCCCCAGAAACAAGTTTTACTGTACTAGAGTAGGGGTAGCCGTAACCTACATCTCGCACCACATAAAGATAACCATCGCAGCCTACAGCCCGGCCAACATCCAATTTTCCTTGGGCATTCGGAGGAAGTTCCACGTGAGGACGATCGACATATCCTCGCACGGTTCCGTCCAAACCCGCATCGACCAATAAGCCTCCCAGGGGACCATTCCCTCGAATACGAAGATTCACCCGCGAGCCTTCTTTTTTCATGCTAGAAGCCAGCAGAAGCCCCGATGACATGGCACGACCGAGGGCGGCTGTGGCAACATAGGACATATTGTGACGCGCTCTTACTTGTTCGGTTAAACGGGTGGTAATTACGCCCACGGCGCGAATTCCTCCCTCAGCAGCAGTGGCGCGGATTAGTCGATCGCTCATTCAATTTCCTCTTATTCGCTTCATATATCGTAACGAACTTTCGATCGCCCGTATAGCTTCGGGGTAAGGCGATCGAATTACAACCACAGGGCGATCGCGATCGAGCGATCGCCCCTCATGCGATCGCGGGCAGTTGCGAAAAAAATACTTAGGATTGGAACAGAAATAGGATGTCTTTCGATCTTAAAAAACACTTGAGTTTCCCAGTCTGGAGTAATTTTTCCACAATGAATCATTTGAAACTGCGGACACTGTTCGCGTTATATTTATCTTTGCAAGTCTTGAGTTTGGCTACCCCCCCCCGAGTTGGAGCAGAAGAACATACTCATTTGAACCCCATAGAAGCACAACTTGTTTTTAATGAAGCCTTTGAACCCACGGAAGGAGAACGCCCTAATACAAGGGGAGGAGGCGCTCGTCCCGGTTTGCTAAAATGTCAAGGCGATCGCGAAGTTATCGAAACATTAGTACCAAAACAAAGATATGGTTTAACCTTTGAGGAACGCCCTTCCATTTTTGTCAATTTACCTGAAACGACCGCCCGAGAAGTATGGTTGAGCTTTAAAGATGAAAACGGGGACTTTTTTGAAACAGCAATTCTCCCGATCGCGCAAAAGTCAGGAATTGTTCGTTTTTCCTGGCCCGATCGCCTTCCACCTCTCGAAACTGGCAATACCTATAAATGGACTTTAGCCGTTGTCTGTGGAGAAAATTTAGACCCAGACGATCCCTTATTTACTGGATACGTCACGCGCATCGATCGCACGGCCAATATCGAACAAGAATTAGCACAAAAAACCGCGATCGAGCAAGCGAAATGGTACGCCGATCGCGGCTATTGGTACGATCTACTCCTAACAATAGTACGAGCCAGACAGGAACAGCCCGATAACCCTAACTTAAAGACCCTTTGGGAAAGTTTATTATCATCTGTTGGCTTAGAGAATATTGCGTCTCAACCTTTGGGCGCGATCGAGTAGAAATCAGAAATCGAAAGGGCGCAGACTTTGCGCCCATGATTTGAGAATTCCCCATCTATATTTTTTTCTCTCTCATATTATTGGTGTTATAACTGAATTAATTTCCTATTAATAAAAAATTAAGTTCGTTTCTTTACCTTTTCTTAACCAATTATTAACGTTTTCTTATTTGACAAAGTATTTTCTTTTGCAGTAACAGTAAAGGGGCTATCAATCGCAATTGAAGGTTGTCAATACAAGCATTTTTGGGCTTGTATCGAAAAACTTATTCAATTGGAAATTTAGTTGAGGTTTAAATATCTCTTCAACAATTTGATTTGAGACTCTACACTAATTAACAAAATTGAGGAGTGACAGTATGGTTTTCCTAAACACAAAACGTTCTTGGCCTGTTCGCTTATCCGCGATCGCCTTATTATTAGCCCTGACTGCCTGCGGTACTACTGAAACAACCTCAGAAAGTACAGAGAGTAAAGGCGAAAGTGAAAGTGCTAGTGAAGACAGTGGCTTAAGTGGAGATGTACTTGTAGACGGCTCGAGTACAGTTTTCCCTATCTCTGAAGCAATGGCAGAGGAATTCATGAAAGAGAATTCCAAAGTGAGAGTCACTGTTGGAGTTTCTGGTTCTGGGGGTGGATTTAAGAAATTCTGTGCGGGAGAAACTGATATTTCTAATGCTTCTCGCCCCATCAAAGAATCTGAAATCGAACTATGTAAAGAAGCGGGTATCGAATTTGTGGAAGTTCCTGTTGCCTTTGACGGTATTTCCGTCGTCGTCAATAAGGAAAACGACTGGGCAACCTGCTTGAAGCCAGAAGAACTCTCCAAAATGTGGGAACCCGCAGCAGAAGAAAAAATCACGAATTGGAAGCAAATCCGCGATGAATTCCCCGACCAAACCTTGAGCTTATATGGACCCGGTACAGATTCGGGTACTTATGATTATTTCACCGAAGCAACCTATGGTGAAGAAGGAGAAAGCCGAGGGGACTATACCGCCAGCGAAGATGATAACGTCATCGTTCAAGGAGTTGAAGCCGATAAAGGGAGTTTGGGCTTCTTTGGCTTTGCTTACTACGAAGAAAACAAAGATGCTCTCAAAGTTCTCGAGATTGAGAACTCCGCAGGGGAATGTATTACACCCAGTAGCGCCAGCATCGAAGATGGGACTTACAATCCTTTAGCACGACCTATTTTCTTCTATGTCAAGAAAGAATCTCTAGACACGAAACCTGCTGTTAAAGCATTTGTGGACTATCAAATCAGTTCCGATCAAGCTCATCTGGTTACAGAAGTGGGTTATGTCGCCCTACCTTCCGCATTGGTTTCTAAAATTGAAACTCGCATCGCAGAGGTCAAACTTGGTTCGATTTTTGAGGGAGGAACCTCTTTGGGTGTAAAACTTGCTGATAAACTTTAGAGTTAGAAAATAACTAAACAGCCAATAGTCTGTAAGACTGTTGGCTGTATCGATAATCGCCTCTCCAATATCGAGTATGACTTCCGATTTTTCCTCTAGTAACCCGGATCTTTGGCAACCCAATCGCAAACTCAACAAGCGAGTTCAGTTTGCGGTTAAAACAGTATTTGCCATCTTTGCTCTTGTTTCAGTTGCCACAACCATTGGCATTGTTTTAACTTTGGTTTTTGAAACCTTTGAATTTTTTCAGGAAGTTTCCCTTTGGCATTTTCTCACGGATACGAAATGGACTCCCCTCTTTTCCAGCGCTCAATTCGGGATTTTTGTATTGATTAGCGCAACACTCATGACTTCAGGGATTGCAATTTTAGTTGCCCTACCTTTAGGATTATTGGCGGCGATTTGCTTGAGTGAATACGCGACTGCAAAAACTCGCGCAATTCTCAAACCAATCCTAGAGATTTTAGCAGGTGTTCCCACGGTTGTTTACGGTTATTTTGCTCTTTTGTTCGTTACACCCCTCCTACAAACGTTTATTCCCGTACAAGGATTTAATGCTCTCAGTGCAGGTCTAGTCTTAGGGATTATGATTACCCCTTTAGTGGCTTCTCTGAGCGAAGATGCTATTTATTCCGTTCCTCAAACTTTGCGGGATGGGTCTTATGCCTTGGGAGCAACCAAGCGAGAAACGATCATTTCTGTTATTCTTCCAGCAGCTTTGTCGGGGATTGTTTCTTCGGTTATTTTGGCAATTTCTCGAGCGATTGGAGAAACGATGATTGTCACCCTTGCAGCCGGACAAAACCCGCGTTTGGGCTTAAATCCTCTCGTTCCCGTGATGACGATGACAGCGTTTATTGTGCAAGTTAGTTTGGGGGATACTCCCGCAGGTTCTTTGGCTTACAAAACGATTTATGCTGTAGGTATGACCCTGTTTTTAATTACTCTTGCTCTGAATATTTTTAGTTTCTGGTTCGTTCGCCGTTTCCGCGAGAAATACGATTAACTCGCAAATTTTATGACAACACAAACACCTCTTACTGACGCTAAACCTAGCGATTTTAAGGTTAATCTATCGGGTCGTTATAAGATAGATAGCATTTTTGCGATCGCCACTTGGAGCGCGATCGCCATTTCTATCCTCGTGCTGGTAACATTATTGTTGAGCGTCTTGATTGAAGGATTTCCACGTTTAAGCTGGTCGTTTTTAACTAATTTTCCCTCTCGAAAACCCGAAGAAGCAGGTTTACTCTCGGCTTTAGCGGGGACAATTTGGATGATGGTTACTATTACGGCGATCGCTTTCCCTTTGGGGGTAGGTGCGGGAATTTATCTCGAAGAATTTGCCAAAGATAGTTGGTTAGGACGGGTGATTGAAATCAACATCAATAACTTGGCCGGAGTTCCTTCTATTATTTACGGGTTATTGGGATTACAAGTTTTCGTGCGTTTTATGGAACCGCTAACCGGAGGACGCAGCATTATTTCTGGAGCATTAACCCTGGCTCTATTGATTTTACCGATTATTATTGTCTCCACGCGGGAATCTTTGCGGGCAATTCCTGATAGTTTGCGTCAAGCGGGTTTCGCTTTGGGGGCCACGGAATGGCAGGTCATCTCGCGTCAGGTTTTGCCGATCGCCTTACCAGGGATTCTGACGGGAACGATTTTGGCTCTTTCTCGGGCGATCGGAGAAACGGCTCCTTTGATTACAATTGGGGCATTAACCTTTATTTCTTTCTTACCCGAAAACTTACAAAGTCCCTTTACGGTACTCCCCATTCAAGTTTACAACTGGGTTTCTCGCCCCCAACAAGAATTTCATGTTAATTCGGCTGCTGGAATTATTGTCTTGATGGTAGTGTTGCTAATGATGAATGGCACAGCAGTTTTGCTACGAAATAAGTTCCAAAAACAACGCGGTTAAGAGTTTTTTTAATCAATCACTAACAATCACTAACCAAAACAATGGTTTCAATTAATAAGTCCTATGTGACGGCTCCAGAAGATTTAGTCACAGAAGCGGTTCTCCGCGCTAAAGATGTCAATGTTTATTATGGCTCAAACTTAGCAGTACGGGATGTTTCCTTAGATATTCCCTATAATCAAGTGGTTGCTTTTATTGGACCGTCTGGATGCGGAAAAAGTACGATTCTGCGCTGTTTTAACCGCATGAATGACCTGGTTGCCAGCGCTCGAGTCAAGGGAAAAATCACCTTTCACGGACAGGATTTATATGGGTCTGGTGTCGATCCCGTAGAAATGCGTCGTCGTATTGGTATGGTTTTTCAAAAACCCAATCCTTTCCCTAAATCGATTTATGACAATGTTGCTTTTGGGGCGCGGATCAATGGCTACACTGGCGATCTGGATGAACTGGTTGAAGATTCCTTGCGGAAGTCGGCTTTATGGGATGAAGTCAAAGATAAGCTCAAAGATAGCGGTTTGGCGTTATCGGGGGGACAGCAACAACGGCTTTGCATTGCTCGGGCGATCGCCATTTCTCCAGAAGTGATTCTCATGGACGAACCTTGCTCGGCTCTCGATCCTATTTCAACACTAAAGGTAGAAGAGTTAATTCATGAGTTAAAGCAACAATATACGATTGTCATTGTTACTCACAATATGCAGCAAGCCTCTCGGGTTTCCGATCTGACGGCGTTTTATAATGCAGAAGCCACGGAAACGGGTGGAAAAGTTGGCTATTTGGTGGAATATAATCGAACAGAAGTGATTTTCCAAAATCCGACCCAGGAAGCAACTCAGGCTTATGTGAGTGGTCGTTTTGGCTGATCGACTGGCTCTTTTTTGTTATGTAGTGCGGGCATCTTCTGCCCGCTCGTGGTTTAATATGTAGGGCGTGCCGATCGGGGAGCTTGGAAACTGATTCTTCCAAACCGCTATTGTACCTTCAGGTCAATCACGGTTCTTGACCGTGGTAAAATTGGAGACTGCTGCGTTTACACTTCCTATGGCATTATCTCCCTCCGATCTAGAATCCGAGTCTTTGCATAAAAACTTAGAGAAATTGATCGCACAACTTCCTCAGATCGAGCATGGTAAATACATTCAGCGAGCATTAGCCGTTTTAATGCGCTTAACCGGAGAAGAAGTCGATCGCCTAGACTGGAAGATTTTATCGGCGACATTAGAAGATTTAGAACGAGGTTTTACTACTTTATCCCCTTATGGTCACGTTCGGAAAGTGAGCATATTTGGCTCTGCGAGAACTCCGAGCGATCGCAAAGTGTATAGTATGGCAGTAGAATTTGCTCGCCAGATTACCCAGCAAGGATTTATGGTAATTACAGGGGCTGGAGATGGCATTATGGCAGCAGGGAATGAAGGGGCTGGACGGGAACATTCTTTTGGTTTAAATATTAATTTACCCTTCGAGCAAGGGTCAAATGAATTCATTCGTGGCGATGATAAATTAATCAGTTTTAAATATTTCTTCACCCGCAAATTATTTTTCTTGAAAGAAAGTGACGCGATCGCACTATTTCCAGGCGGTTTTGGCACTCTCGATGAAGCCTTTGAAAGTTTAACGCTTTATCAAACAGGAAAATATGGACCCGCGCCTATTGTTTTGATCAATGAACCAGGTAGCGATTATTGGAATTCTTTAGACGAACATATTCGCGAACATTTATTAAAGGAGGGACTAATTAGCCCAGACGATCCAAATATTTACACCATTACCGACGATATAAATATTGCTTGTAAAATTATCAGCGATTTTTTCCGAGTCTATCATTCTAGCCGTTATGTTGACAAGCAATTTGTGATGCGTTTGAATTCAGAGTTATCCGATGGATCGGTAGAGTTTCTCAATCGTGAATTTAGCGATATATTGGTGCGAGGTCACATTAAAAAAAGTGGTGTTTTGCCAGGAGAGCGAGGAGATGGAACAGAACATTTACCACGTTTGGTTTTTGACTTCAATCAAAAAGATGCTGCTCGCCTCTCTCAAATGATTGGTAAAATCAATCAACTTGGAGCCTTTTTACCCGAAAGCGATCATCCCGAACGGAAGTAGGGGTTTGGTCACCAAACCCCTACTTATTTACTATTAATGAAAAAACAACAACTAACAACCTTGATTGTAGCAACGGGAAATCCCGGAAAATTGCAAGAAATGCAGGCACATTTACAAGGAGTTAATGTCAAACTAAAATTAAAACCCGAGGAATTGGATATTGAAGAGACGGGAACAACATTTGAGGAAAATGCCTGTTTGAAAGCAACCAGCATTGCTAAAGCACTGGGAGAATGGGCGATCGCCGATGACTCTGGGTTAGCTGTAGACGCACTTGGAGGCGCTCCAGGGCTGTATTCTGCTCGTTATGGTAGTAGCGATCGCGATCGATGCGATCGCCTGTTACAGGAGCTAGGAGATCGGGAAAATCGCCAAGCTCGTTTTATTTGCGTTGTGGCGATCGCTCGTCCCGATGGTAGTATTGCGATCGTCTCAGAAGGCATCTGCGAAGGAGAAATTCTCTACACTCCTCGAGGCTCCGGAGGGTTTGGTTACGACCCTATTTTTTATGTTCCTCAACACAACAAAACCTTTGCAGAGATGTCACCAGAACTCAAGCGAACAATCAGTCATCGAGGCAAGGCTTTTGAAAACTTGCTACCGCAGTTCACAAACTTACAATAATTCAAGATCGTAACCAAACTGAGTCATTTTTGATGATATTATGCCTGCTTGAAATCTTGATAAGGTCGCGATCGCGCCCCAAAAATTAAGGCAAACTATTAGGATCGACCCCTAATTGTAAGAGACGATCTCTCAATTGTTGTAAATCGGATTCAGCGCGATCGGCTCTTTCCTTTTCAAGGTTAGCTCGTTGTTGTTGGCGATCGCGATCGTCTTCAGCTAGGATAGCTCTTGTTCGTTCTTGTTCTTTCTCCCTTTCTTCGCGATCGGCACGTTCGTCGGGAGTCGGAATCCAATTTCCTTGACTATCATAAAACCGCAACCACCGTCCCTCTACTCCTTCATAACTCCCTTGCCATAATCCCACACCTAACCCCAATTCTTCTAACCACAATCTTCCCTCCGATAACTCTAATGCTTCGTATTTTCCCGATCGCCAAACAAAACCACGAAACCGATTTTCATAGCGATCGTAGATGAGATAGTAGGGAATTTGGAGAATGTCTTCATAAACTTCCCATTTTGTCGGTCGCGTTTCCTGCTTGCGTTTAGTTTTTCCCAAGTCCTCATTTTCTGTACCAGGAGAAGACAATTCTACGACTAAAAACGGATTGACTTCTTCTTCCCAGATCACATAACTTAAGCGTAATTCTTGTTGATTTGTGCTGCGTCTTGCCCCTAATACCAAAAACCAATCTGGTCGCTTATACCATCTCGGATTTTCGCGATCGTAGTAAAGATTCAGATCGCTGGCAACAAAATAATCTTCTCGAAGATAATGGGGAGATTGACAGGTCTTTTTCAGGAGATCGGGTTGAAAGTCGTGAAATTCGTCGGGCAAACCTGGTTCCTCCGGGTTTTCGCTGGGTAAATCGTACATGGTGGGCAGGGATTTCTGCCTTGGGTATGAGGGTTGAAGTTGAACCATGAGGGAAGGGTGGGGAAGGTCTCAAAACAAGTGTACCTTAAAGAATAAGAGAGATCGAGAAAGGCGATCGGCGATTTTAGACAAAGTTGATAGTGAGTGGATTTTTTTCTTTTTGCGATCGCCTTTCACTGAGATTATCGAATACGAGAAAAAAATTTTATTCTTCATCTAAAATATCTGACACCCAAAATAGATAAACGGAGAAAATGTCTTGTTGTATTGAATTTAAACGAATTGCCCACTCGGAGACTTCCTCAATATCCATTTCTACCTCTATTACTTCACCACTTTGAAGATTAGTATTTGAAAAAATTTGTTTATTTAATTCTCTCAATCGCTGAATTGCTGAAATCAAGTTTTGTCGATTTTCTTGTTCTGAGGGTGTTAAATTATCAAAATAAGTGAATATCTCAGTTTCTACATTCGAGATTGATTGAAAAACTTCACCGAGTGGAATCCGAATTTTTTGAAATATTTCTTCTCCTTGTTTATCTAGATTTGGAAGTCTTGCAAAATCTCGTCTGTGTAAATCTAATAATGATAATTGGGCAATAAATCCTCTTAATTTTTGTACTAATTTTAATCTCGGAGATGCCCAAGTTAATATCCCCAACTGAGAAATAACCTTTTCTGGAATAGGGATCAAAATGGGATTTAATTCAGTTAAATTATGAGGATCGCCTGTCGAGAATAAAAGAGAAGAAAACTTCCAAGCTGTCCCGTCTAAAGATTTATGGAGAACCAAAGGTACAACAACAATATTAGACCAAGTAAATTGAACTGCATAACGTCGTAACTCACAACTATAAACTTTTTCAATTCCTCGAAAAACAGCATCAAGTACCACTTCAATATTATGATAGACATCAAAAGGATTTTCTCCATCAATTACCAACGAAAGTGTCTTTTCCTTTTCCCACAAGACATCTTCTGAAAAAATCTTAATTTCTAAATTATCTGAAGAAATTAATTTTAACTGCTTTTGAATATTTTTACGGATCTCTTTTACTTTTTTGTTAAACTTTTTCTTGCATTCTTGAATTGCATTCTCGAATCTCCGCTTTGGATGAAATGCAAAATAGTACCAAATACACCATAATTCGCCAAACACTTCTTGTTCTAAAATTTCTACTTCGTGCAGTTTATTTTTATCATCTATAAATTGATATAATAATTTTCTAAATTCTTCTTGTAGCTTCGGTATAATTTGCAAAGCATCTCCTAAATTTAAGACAGATAAATTGGCCATTTGCCTTAAATGTTCATAATTTTCATTCCTAATATGAGGATGAACATTTAACACACATTCAGATTGTTCAAAAAAATTAGAGCAACTGGAAACGTATTTATCAAAAATTTGAAGATAAGATATATATTTTTCCAGTACCAAATTTTTTTCTTTGTAAATACCTGAAGATTGGGAATTATCTCTACTTTCCGAAGCAAAGCCCCACTCATCAAAAGCACAACAAGGTAATCGAGGAGGGTCTTTGAAGTTGTTTTTACAACTAGACCATATATTTGTTTCAATCTTATTACCTAAAATCTGAATTTTTTTCTGTTGTGCGAAAAACTCCTTTAAACTATCTCTAATTTTTTGCAGAATTTGTATTGTTTCTTGACGAATTGTGAGGACAAGATTTGCATATTCTTCCCATGTATTAGGACGTAATTTCCAATCTACTATCGCCTTAAAAGTAGCATTAATAGAGACTAAGTTTTGCAAAGGAAAATTGTTAAGGGGAATATTTTTTTCAGTTTCATCATGTGATTCAATATCGATCCAAATTTGATGTCCATAGCCTTTACTTCCATATCGTTCGTAGTTGGGAAAGAATTTTCGGCACAATGTTAATCTTTCTGTTGAAGCATCAACAAATCCTCTTTTAGCATATTTCTCAAATGATTGAACTTCAGGTAAAGGTCGATCTTGCTTACATAACTCGATCGCAAAATGAACTCGTAAATTTTGTCCATCATCTTCCCACATCAATGTTTGAGTTTCTTGTCGAAATCGATGAATCAATCGATCATAATTTTGATCGAGCCAAGATTGATAGATTGTCTCATCTGCATAAAATATTCCCAAAGCTATATCCGCCAAAATTTCTAGATTTAATTCCTCAATTGCATCATCTAAGCTAACATTATTTAACCAATCACTAATTGGCAATCTGATTTGTAAACGTCCTATCCAAAATAAAACTTCTGCCATTGCTATCCAATCTAATTCAAATTGAGGAATTTGCGGTTTCTTAGTTAAATTTGATAGCCATTCAGTAGCACGTATAAATATTTGATTTTTATTGGTTTGACGACTTCTCAAAGTTTGTATTTGCAATTGTTCCTCTTCAGATTTTATTGACAAAATTGAGGATAGTAAATTATCAGCAACACCCGGATTAGCATTAGCTATATCAAAATCGAGAATTAATGCCCATCCTCGACCAAATTTCTCGTATGTCTCAGTAATTAATTCTTGATTGGTGTGAACATATTCTTTAATACCCAGCCAAATTAATGCTCGAACTATACCGGCGATCGCGATCCATTGTTCTGGCTGATATGAGTCAAGCGCATTTAAAAGTGGTTCTAATTCATTTTGATGACGTGAAAATACATAAAGTAAAAAGCTACCAATATCTTGCTCAAAGATAAATGGGAAACAATCACTCAAATTATCAATCCAAGAATTGAACGCTGGATCGACAAGAATATCTGCTAAAATTTCTGAGCGAATGGGATGTAATCCTGCAACTAATCTTCCATCTTCACTGGTTCTTAATAAATACTCTTTTTCCAGTAGTTTAAAGGTTTGTTTCGTTGTCGATTTGGGTAAATCCAGAAAATGAACCAGTTCTCTGATTTTTAAACGGGCTTCAAATGCCGAAGCGACAGAAACTAAACAAAGTACCTTTAGCTCTTTCTCAGAACGTATTTTTTCTGCAACTTCCTTTTGAATTTTCTCAATTTGTCCCTGCAATCTCTCTCGCAGAGATTCCCCTTTCGTCACCAAATAGACGAATTCCATTAAAGGACCTTGATTTCCAAAGCGTTTCCAAGCATCATCAAAATCAAGAAAATATGCTGGTGTTTCTGTTTCTTGTAAAAACTGATATATCTCTTCGGCTTCAGTGCGATCGAATTTTAGCTCTATCTCATTAAATTGAATTTCCGTATTAGAAATACTAGCTCGTTTAAAGTCTTCTTCTCGGACTGTAACCAAAACTTGTATATTTCTTTGTAGTGATAATTCTTTAACCAATTCGACCCAACCTTCATCATTAGGAGAGACATCAAGATAAACGGCCATTTTAATACCGATATTTCTTGCGTGTCCTGAGAGTGCAGTTGCAATATTTAAGGCGTGTTGACGACTATCAACTAAACGGACTTGAAAGCGCCATAAACTCGGAAAAAAGTCATGTAAGTATCGATAAGCAAGTGTTGTTTTTCCTTGTCCAGATGCCCCATGAACAATAACAACTTGTTTTTCATGAAACTTTTGAGAAATCTCATCAAGTTTTTTAGGACGAGGTTGATCAATATCAGCAAGAATATGTTCGTATCTTGCGGAAACTCCTCTATAAAATTCATTTGATAAAGTTTTCTTATCTTGAGTTTCTATTTCACGATCTTCAACTGGAACAATTGAACGAAACCATTCACTATGATGAGCATTTCGTTCTCCTAAAAATCTGCCTATATCATTGATTTTTTTGATGAGATCGTTATGAGTGATTTTTTGTTTATCTTCTGCACAACGATACAACCAAAAATTGAGCATATCAAAGGTAGCATTGACATCGATACCTGTGCATAAATTGCCGATTGCAGAAAAAACACTTGCTTGCAACTCTTCTTCTGAAACAGAGATAAAGTTTAATTGAGAAAGCAGATTGTTAGCCTCTGCTTCTGATAAAAATCCATATTTGACTATTTTCCGAATAACATTCTCTCTTTTTTTCCCATCTTCCTGTGTTGCTTGAAGTAGTTCTATTCCAATCTGTCCAAAACTCACAATTATAATATTTAGATCGGTATCTATATTAGGTAAATTATTGATTCGATAGAAAAAAGAATCTTTTTTATCTGGATCGAGTAAAGAGAGTGTTAAATTTGCGGTGTAAGATTTTACTTGGATGACTTCTAAAAGACGATCGCTAGTGTCAAAAATAGCTAAATCTTCTGCACCTTCAGGCTGAAAAATTAAATCTTTTGTATCGCAAGGTTCGAGGATACGTGCGAGAGTATATAGAGTTTGAAGGCGATAGCCACGATAGGCAGGTGTTGCATCAGACATAAACTAAATTGGGAGTATGTTTTTTTTGCTTCACGAGAAGTTCAATTATTGTAGAACAATTATACTTGATATTGCTGTAGAGGGATATCTTTCCCTCGATAGTACATATTTCTTATCATTTCCGTTTCTAGCTTGATAATTCTCCCGATCGACAGCCATTACAAAGGCACGGTACTGAAATCGGGGTATTTATCGGCGCGATCGCATTCCCAAAATATACTCGAATCTCGAAAAGCGATCGCTTCCAGTTTTCTGATTCCTTTTGGTGTTCCTCCAGATATTACCGAGAAAAATAATCATAAATTATGAAAATAACTTGCGAGAACGATTTTCGTCAATAATTGTCTTTGCCATTTCCCATGTTTTTCTTGCTGCTTCTAACTCCTCTTCTGTTAGCTTTTCTTCACGCCAAGCACGAAGCATCTCGATACCTTTTTGATTAATTTTAATTTGCTCTTTTCTGGTTCTACCGTAATTTTTGAGAGACGCAACCAAAGAGCCTCTTGGTTCGGGATATTCAACATCCTCATTCTCATCCCATTTCTTTCTTTTATCTGCCTCCATTTGCGCTCTCACCTTCCGCAATCTAAGCATCGTTGGAGTAGGATTAAGTTGTTGTTGTTTCCATTGTTCGTGTTCCCACTCCAACCCATCAGTAATATATTGGCTGACGGATTCCTTGTTATGTAGATAATAAAGAATCGTCGCGTAAACCTGCTCTAAAGTAATGCTAGAGAAACAACTAACAATTTCCTCGGGGGTGCGACTGCGATAAAGATATTCGTACAGAACATTTTCAATTCCCACTCGCGTACCTTTCAGGCGAATATCATCAGGACGTTGAAAATCAAAATAATCTTCTAATTGCATGGTTGGATTTTCAATTCTGTTCTTCCCATTTTAACCGATCGCCTCTCGGTTAGCGAAGTAAAAGGCGATCGCTAATCTGTAAGATTTCCTGATTCCTTCGTTTCCTGTGATTCTCGAAACATCCTTGGTACGAGAATCAAAAACAAAAGCCACCACAATAAAATGGGTACAGTGACGAAAGCAGTCAGCCAAAGCGATCGCAGCAGCAACCAACTCCCCGCGATCGCCACAACTCCCGTTAATAAAATCGACCAAGGCTGACACCACCAAGGCTTATAATCCCAAAAACTCATGCCTTTAATATTTTCCGTCGCTATCGGGACTTTCCAACCGAGGTAGCCCCATACTGTAATTGGTAACGCGACCTTGCAAATTGTAACTAATCTGGCCGCCCTGCAAGAGAGAACGAATCAAATGTTCGAGATCGGAACCAATGCGGCGAAGATTGTATTCCGTCAAATCCTCACCATTATAGGATTCAACTAGATCGTCAAAGGTTCGATACACCCGTTGCAGGGAATCTTCATTCCAGTTAAATTCATTGTCAGGATCGATATCAAGGGTGAGAACCTTATTGCTCTCAACGAAATCATCATCCTGTAATTCCGCCGCATAAACGCGAATGTGGCGTGTGGTTGATTTTAAAAGCATCAGAATTTTTTCTCCGAATGAAATTGCGCGTTATTCCCATCAAGGTATTCTACCCGTTTTTTGATAAAGTTAAACCAAGTATGGGGAATCGGTTATTTCCGACGTGCCAAGGCAAAATATGGATGAAATAGCAAAACAAGCTCATGAAGGCAGTGTCGCGGCGATCGTGCAGATTATGAACGATCGCCTGGCTGACATGGGGGTGAGAACTCGAGCAGTCCTAGAAAAGGGCATCCTGCAAGTTCTCTGTGAAGCCAAAGAAAGCGAACAACTCGAACAATCTGTTCTGATTGAGCAGTTACAGGAAATTTTAGAGGCGATCGAACCGCAAAATCTGCGCCGCGTTAATATTTGCAGTCGCATTGCCAATGAACAGCAACTTGTTTGGCTCGAAGATGTCCATCACAACCCAGAAAATCAACTTCTCTGGTCCCAAGAAATCGTGCTTCGCAAAGCCAGTACTTTCCAAAACTGGTTTCGCAAGGAGAACAAAAGCAAACAATCTGAGCAAAAATCAACGGCTATCCAACTTTCATCCAACTCTTCTCCTCCCTCATCATCCAAGGTTCGTAACATTGTGGGAATGTTGTTGTTATGTACGGTCAGTTTTTTGGCAGGATTGGCTTATAACAATTGGCGCGCACAAAACCTCGATTTTTCCCAACTGGCGGGACTTTTTCCCTTCTTTAAATCTTCTGTATCGTCGGTTTCTCCTGCTGCTCCTGTTGCCCAAACGACTGAATCTCCAACTGACACACCTGCTGCATCTCCGACACCTGCTGTATCTCCGACACCCTCTCCCCTGCAAACAGAAACCCCTACAACCGTCGTACTGCCCGCTCCCGGTGATTCTAATGCTCCCGCTACTACGGAAGATCCTTTTTCCGAAGCAGTACGATTGGCAGAAGAAGTTTCCCTAAAAGGTCAAACGGCTCAAACCAAAGCAGAGTGGCTGAATTTATCCGCTCAGTGGCAAAAAGCCTCGGAGTTGATGAACTCGGTGGCTCAAGACGATCCCCGCTATGATGTTGCGCGCGATCGCGTTGAATTTTATCAAAAAAATAGTGAAGTGGCTCGCACTCAAGCACAAAAGCAGGATAATAATTGATAGTTGATAGTGAATCGTTGATAGTTGATAGTTGATAATTGTGGGAACATTTCGGGAAGAGTAGTGACATGAATGAACTAGACTCCCACAAACTCGGACAGGAAATTCTTAAACTGCTTCTCCCTTCTGCCGATCCTCTATCTCTTCTCGCTAGAATTGCTCGAGGGATCGGCCAACGGTTGGGTGCGGTGGCCTGTTTGCTGGTTAGCGATCGCCGCGACCTCGAATTGGGAACTAATGGGTATTGGTGTGCAGAAAGCTATCTTCCTGAACAAGACAGCCTCAAAAAGCAATTATTGGCTCAACTGTCTGGGCAAAATTCAAGTTTTGCCCTTCCTTTAAAATGCGTGCTTATGATCCCCACGCCTTCAGAGGGAGTCATTGTTTTGGGGGGAGATGTGCAAGATAAATGGCAGGATTTACAAGCCAAGACACTAGAGGCGATCGCGAATGCCGTGGCGATCGCTTTCTCTCAAGTTCGACTTCAACAGCAAAATTACCTCAATAATGCCTACCAGGTTCTCTTAGAACAATTTCACGGCATCAATGCGGCTCAACCCGACCTAGACCTGGCTCTAGGGACAACAGCAACAGCCCTACAGGTGGAACGAGGGGCGATCGTGCTTTTAAAATACAAAGACCCCTTCTACAATCAACACGATTCCACGGCGATCCCCCGAGCCAATTGCACTGTTGCTCATCAATGGACGGCAAGGGACGACATTGCTAAAATTGGCGTAGGGGAAAACTTTGAATTATCCGATTGTCCCTATTGTATTACCGCTTGGCAACAGTCTCCCCAACCTTTTGCGATCGATACCTTTCGAGAAAGAACAAAAAACAACCCTCGCTCTCAGTCCAATCCCAACAATAAACCCGATAGTCTCATTCCTAGTCTTTTTAATCCCGATCGCTTTCCCGCTTTATTACTCGTTCCTCTGATCGGTACGGCCAGTAATTCTTCCTTAGTGCTAGGGTTTTTCCTCTTTCAGCGCGATCGCCCCTATCGCTGGCAAACTGGTGAAATGGCTTTAGCGCGTTGGGTAGGCGCTCAAATTGCCACGGCAACGATCTACGATCGCACTATTAAGCAAGTACAGTCCTTGGTCACAAAACGGACGGCTCAATTGCAAGGCAGTTTAGAAGTTCAAGCCAAACTCTACGAACAAACCCGCAAACAGGTGGAGCAATTACGCCAATTGATCGAACTTAAAGATGAATTTCTCGATTCTGTAAGCCACGAGTTGCGAACCCCTTTAACAACAATGAAACTGGCGATTCAAATGCTTCGTCAACCTGGACTTCCCCCGGAACGTCAAAGCAAATACTTGGATTTATTGGAGCGGGAATGGGGGCGAGAATATAATCTTATTCAAGATTTACTGGCACTACAAAAGCTAGAAACTCATCAAATTAATCTACAACTGAGCCAATTAAATCTTCAGGAAATTGTGGAAGAATTATGGGGAGCTTGTCGCGAGACATGGGCAGAAAAAGGGTTAGAATTGGCCGTTCGCTACGGTGGAGAAGATAATCTCGATACCTCCTTGTTACTTTATTCCGATCGCGACAGTTTGCAGCGCATTCTACAAGAATTACTGGCTAATGCGGAGAAATACTCCGATCCTGACAGTACGGTTTATGTAGAAATAGATCGCATTTCTACCCCCCAGTTAGCCTCAGAAACGGACAAAAAAGGCGATCGCATTACCATCGCAATTGTGAATACTGGTGCAGGTATTGCACCGGAAAATATTGAGAGTATTTTTGAGAAATTTATGCGCGGCAAAGAAGCAAACCAACAGGCGATCGCGGGAACGGGGTTGGGCTTGGCTTTAGTAAAAGGGCTGGTACAGCATCTTAATGGCACAATTGAAGTATCGAGTCGCATTGCTGACCAAAACCAGCGCGGTGAAACCCGGTTTACCCTCGTTTTACCGCAATTTCCCCTGCAAAAATAATTCTATGAGTGCATCTTTGAAAACCCTCCGTTGGCAGCAAGAAAAATATTCACCCTGGCAGCGCAAAATCGATGTTTTTAGCGTTGCTACCCGCTTTTTTCTGGCCTTGGGATGGGATAAAATAACAGGAAATTCTTCAGAAAAACAGCAGCGCCGTCATGCTCGCTGGTTGGTCGCACAATTGTTAGAATTAGGGCCGACTTTTATCAAAATGGGGCAAGCGCTTTCGACGCGATCGGATTTGATTCCTTTGCCCTATATTGAAGCCTTGGAACAATTACACGATCGCGTCCCCCCTTTTCCCTCCCAAGAGGCGATCGCGGTTATAGAAACAGAATTAGGCAGTTCAATATCGGAGTTATTCCAAGAGTTTGAGGAAACACCTATTGCTGCTGCAAGTTTGGGACAAGTTCACCGCGCGACTTTACCCACAGGAGAAAAAGTTGCGATCAAGGTTCAGCGTCCTGGTTTAGAACGACTCTTGAATCTTGATTTTGCAGTGTTACATCGCCTCATTAGACTGCTGCAACGCTACTTTCCCAAAGTCAAAAAATACAATCTCGAACATCTCTATCACGAGTTTTTTGGTTTACTTTATCAAGAAATTGATTATATTCACGAGGGCAAAAATGCCGAACGCTTTCAGAGCAATTTTCGCGATTATCCTAATGTTGTCGTTCCGCGAGTCTATTGGCGCTATACTTCACAACGGATTTTAGCTTTAGAATATTTACCTGGGATTAAATTCGACGATCGCGCTTCTCTTGAATCTCGCAATTTTAACCCCGATCGCCTCATTCAAACGGGAATTGTTTGTTATCTCAAGCAACTTTTAGAAGATGGTTTTTTTCAATCAGATCCTCATCCTGGAAACATGGCAGTTAATGAGCAAGGAAAAATCATTTTTTACGATTTTGGCACAATGGCAGAGGTGAAGAGCATGGCCAAAGATGAGATGATCAATACTTTTTTTGCGGTCATGCGAAAAGATACCGATGCAGTGGTACAAAGTTTAGTTTATATGGGATTGATCGAACCACTACAAGATATGTCTCCCATCAAGCGTTTAGTTGCTTTTGTCTTAGAACAATTTCGCGAAAAACCAATCGATCTGCGAGCTTTTGAGCAGATGAGTAGCGAAGTTTATTTAATGTTTGAAAAACAACCTTTTCGCTTACCATCGGAAATGATGTTTGTGATTAAATCAGTTTCTACTCTCGATGGCATTGCTCGCGCTCTAAATCCCCAATATAATTTAATTGCTGCGAGTCAACCCTTTCTGAAAGAATTAACTCAATCGGCTCGTAAGGGTAATTTAATTCGTCAAACCTTCCGACAAGCAGGGGAATTGATTCGCGATCGCCTCGATCGCCCCAGTCGGGTAGAATTAGCCATTCAAGATTTACAAGAAAGACTCGATCGCGGCGAAATCGAATTTCAAGTCAAATCAGAAACCAGCGATCGCGCCCTCAAGCGCATTAATTTAGCAGTAAAATGTTTAATTTATACCTGTTTGTCGGGGTTTTCTCTCATTTCAGGAACGCTCCTTGTTATCGGAGGAATTGCCAATTGGGGGATTGTTATTTTTTGTTTCTCAGCCTTTTGGTTTTTAATTCTCCTGCGTTCTTTGATGCAATTAGCTGTGCGAGAACGATTGGATAAGTTTGTGGAAAAATAAAAATCAAAGTAACAGATAATGGATTGTTAAAACCAATTATACTGCTGTCTTCAAACCCGAATGGCGACTTTGCCCTTCACCTGCCTCTGTTCGAGGTGCCGGATTGCTGCGGGGACTTCGCTCAGGTTGTAGCACTGGTCGATGAAAGGGGCGATCTTGCCTGCCACCATTAACTCCCTCAACGTGACGAGATCCTTTTGATTAGGTTTTGAAGCTAGGCATTTCACCCTGCGGCGACTGGTTCTCGAAATCCAAGCTCCAAGCAACATCACTTGGAAAAATCGAGGGGTAGATCCGCCGACCATAACGTAGGTTCCCTCTGTCGTCAATACTGGCAAATAGTCGAAAACTGAACGGTAGGCTGCTGCATCAAGCATCAGGTCATAATGCTGCCCATTTTGGGTGACATCTGCTTGAGTATAGTCAATGACGCGATCTGCGCCGAGCGATCGTACCATCTCCATTTTTTGCGTGCTACATACGGCAGTCACTTCAGCACCAAAGGCTTTCGCAATCTGCACCGCAAAGGACCCCACACCACCGGACGCACCATTGATCAACACCTTTTGCCCTGACTGAATATGACCCACATCCCGCAGTCCCTGTAACGCGGCAAGGGCTGCTCCTGGAACAGTTGCAGCTTCTTCAAATGTTGTGGCAGACGGTTTCAGTACTAACGCCGATTCTGTTGCACAGGTATACTCGGCAAAAGCGCCAAAACCACACTCGGACAGGTCTCCAAAGACTTCATCCCCGGGCTGAAATTGCGTGACATCTTTGCCAACAGCTTCAATACGTCCTGCCACATCAAAACCCAGGATCTTGATTTTTGGTTTGAGTAGCCCTCCAAACATGAGGCGAATGAGGAATGGAGTGCCTCGCATAAGATGCCAGTCGCCAGCATTGACGGACGCGGCATGAACTCGTAGCAGCACCCCGTTGTCTGGTAAAACGGGCTTGTCAACTTCCTCCAGACTCAACATATCTGTTGAACCATATTCGGTTTGGACGATCGCTCTCATTTTGTCATTCATGATTTTTCCTTTATCTTGCTTTAATCACTTCGCTCCCGAAATTCAATTTCCTCTTTTTTGAGTGAGATGTCGTAATGTTGAAAAACATTCTGACCGAGTAATCCTATTCCTTCTAAACTGGCTTCATCGGCACGAAGATCGAAGGTAACAGTAACATCATTTACCTCTAAATCTCCCACTTTCAGAGAGTTTACACGAGCAACATTAACCTTTTTTGTTCTGCCATCCGCTACAGTTGCTTCCGCATTGCCAAGAGTTTCCAGTTTGAGCTTGTTCGCCATACTCGGTAAAATTAGGGTTGTGGTTGCCCCCGTATCGAAAAGCATGGGAAAGGTATCTGTGCCGTTAAAAGTCACCTCAACAACGGGTGTTCCCCCCCTAAATTCTTTGATGGGAACGCGGAAAACGCCACTGGTTGAAGGTTGTGCTGGGGCGATCGCCGAGGCAGTCGGTAAGCCCCCACCACTACAGTTCCACCCTGGAAGATAAAACCCGCGAGTGGCAAGATTTTGTAAGCGACTCTGGTAAGTTGTTAATTGCGCTGCGTGTTCTGGGGACACTTGTTTGATCTCTTGGATCGTTTGCAGGGCGCGAGACCAATCTTGGGCGCAAATGGCGCTATTGAGTGCCTCATTCAAAGACTGAGAACGCCCGGAAGGAGAAAAAATAAGATTGAATCCTGTTGCAAGTAATGCGATCGCGGCAAACCTAAATTTCATAACGCAATTATTTTGTTGCTAGAGATAATATATCCATAATAATTCTTAATCCCTTTGGCAACACGCGATCGCCTGAGCCAAAGCACATCAATTTTGATTCTCTGAGAGATAATAACAATAAAGGCGACGGAAAAAACTATCTCTCGCGGATTTGGGTGCAATCGACAAAATCTCCCTGCTTGCCTATTTTCTATTTTGATTATGGTTCTCAACCCCCTCGTTAACCTGAAACCCAAATTGCATTGCTTACTTCCCGCTCAACTTTATACCACTTTGGCGACCAATCCCAATGCGGATACCTTAATGGAAATTTTTGAGCATTTGCGAACCCTACGTTCAATTCTTCAAGACTATCTTCCCCTACAAATTGCCACAGATCCCCCCACCGTGGGAAAAGTTCGCTACAGTTGGCACAAAGGAACGCTATTGTTTACCGATCTGGCTGGATTTACCCCGTTAATGGAAGCAAATATGAATCGCCAATCTGAAGGAGCTAATGTTTTATTGGCGATTTTGCAAAGGTATTTTGAAGCCATGATCGAGATCGTGAGTAAATCGGGCGGGGATTTACTGGAATTTACTGGCGATGCTGTTTTAGTTGAATTTCGCCGCGATCGCGCTCATACCGACCTCTACCGAGCCATCCGCGCGGGTTTGCGAATGCAGCGAGCCATGACAGAATTTGAGAATATTGACACTCCAAACGGGATTCTTTCTTTGAAAATGCGCGTGGGTATTCATCCTGGGACATTCCTTGCAGCAGATATTGGTACTCCAGAACGGATGATGCGGGTTTTATTGGGAAAAGATGTCCAACTTGCCAAAAAAACAGAAGGAGCCGGAGAAGTCAGACAGGTTTGCTTGAGCGCAGCAGCCAGCATTCGAGCGCGATCGCAATTCCACCTCAAAATAGGAAAATCTCCCCATCATTTTGTCATCGACGATCTCAGCGATAATCAGTTGGGAGAATACGATCTCGCCCTCAAACGACGGCGCAGAGGGCGAGCCTTATTATTCGATCGCCAGATCGAGGGAATTACGCGAGAAATTGAGAATCTTCGCGGGCAAATTGAACCTCTCGCGAGTTATTTACCGAAACCCATTCTCGAGTTACTCGTAGAAAATACGGAACATCGGCAAATTCCACCTGAGTTTCTCAAATCAACGATTATGTTTGTTAATCTCCTCGGTTTATCAGATGCCACAGATCGTTTACAGCCTTCAGAAGAAGACAATTTTGTGAAAGGATGCAGTCACCTTTTTTCTCAAATTAATGCTATTGTTACGGCGGAGGGAGGCATCATGCGAAATCCTACCTATCATTTAGATAGTTCTGATATTGTCATTTATTTTGGCATTCTCAATGACCGTCCTGACGATGCAATAGACGCAATTCGAGCCGCTTGTAAAATTCGCAAGTTAATTGTTAATTTCCCCTCTTTTCTCGTCAATAAACAACCCAGGTTTATTGCTTGTCAGATTGGTTGTACCCGAGGGCAAGTTTTTGCCGCAGAAATTGGGGCAAGTCGCGGACGAAGAGAGTTTAATCTTCTCAGCGATACTGTTAATACTGCGGCTCGTTTGATGAGTTATGCGGCTAAGAATCAAATTTTATTTAATGAATCGATCGATCTTGCTCTTGACGATCGCAATTCCCTCTGCGGGACACCCTTTCAATCTCAATTTTTGGGCAATGTTTCCTTGAAAGGTAAAGCTAAAATAACGCGAATTTATACAATTTTAGAAAATGAGGTTTGCCCTCTATAACTGCGATCGCCGTCTAATAAAAATGCCCCCTAAGAGAGGAATAGAGGTTAGAGCCATCCCTAGGCGATCGCCCCAAATCTCTAACTATGCAACAATCTCTTTAGCAATATTCAAAATTGTTTGCGTTAGCGGATTATCGGGATATTTTAAGGCAAAAATACCATCACTTGCCAAAACCATCATCTCATCGGAATGCGGCAAAATACCAGAAACAGAAACATCATAAGTTTGTTCGACTTTCTCTTGTAGCAAGGTAAAATCAAAACTGGTAGGGGCTTTATTCACCACCATTAACATTTTGGGAACTTCTAACTTTCGAGCAACATCTACTGTCACCGCCGTACCTTGATAATCTTGTTTATCCGGTCTTAAAATTAAGACCAAAATATCAGAAATAGTAATAGAAAGGAGAGTTTCTTCGTTCAATCCGGGATGAGTATCAATAAATAAATAATCTAACTCCAAATCCTCGACTAACATATCAAACCCATCATTCAATAAACCGACATCATAGCCTTCTCGTAAAACTCGAGCAATTTCACTGGCTTTGACGCTAGAAGGAACGAGAAATATTTTACTATTTTCCTGTTTGTTATTTTCCAATACATGAGTAACATCATGAGCCGCATCGGTAATGTTGCATTTTCCC
>NZ_JAYGHV010000008.1:0-37126 GCF_034932145.1 Spirulina sp. 06S082
GGGCAGAAGAAGCGCTTGGGGGACGGGTGAGGTTTCCTCAGCTTATCCAACCAAGTAAGAAGCGCTTGGGGGACGGGTGAGGTTTCCTCAGCTTATCCAACCAAGTAAGAAGCGATTAAACTCTCGCTGTACAGACGATGTTGGGGTTACTGAAACCCCACCCGTCTACACGGTGGGGTAGTTCATTAATATCCAAAGGTATGAGGTATGGCTGCATTATTTCGATTTGCTGGAAACTAACACCCTAAAACTTCGTTAAGCAAAAAAGAAATGAAATGAGCAAATATTTTGCCCATTTCCTTGACTTATATAGTTTATTGTCCTAGATTAATCAGATTTCTTAATTGGTTTAGGCAAATCCGACTTTACCTTTCTCGGTGCTTCATTTCTGGGCTTATCGGAAAACTTTTGGTAAGGTTTGCCTTTAGTAAAGTGTTTTTTCCTCTTTTTGAAAATTTCGCCGAGATCGTGGGCTTCCCGAATAGTTAAATTCGTTCCTTGGCGCAGGACATGAATATCCCAAAAATGCCCCAATACTCTTCCTCCCGCTAACATTCCTTTGAGATGTAGCTTAAAATATTGTTTTTTTTCTGAGTCTTTGCGAGGAATTTGATTAATCTTAATGATAATACTTTCTTCCTCTTGGGAATAAAAAATCGCTTCCCCTCGAACTGAAAAATAACCATCTTCTAAAGGCGCAAAACCATCGATCGCATCGCGGGTATTGTCAGTATCAGTCTTGTCCTCATCAGCTTTATCTTCATCAGTTTCCAAGCCATTAGGATGCAGCAATTCTGGTTCCCAAACCCCCGTAATTTGGACGTGGAGAGCATCATCATTTTGGCGCGTGCGAGGATAAACGACCCAAAGATGAGATTCTTCTAAATTCAGATGATTTTTAATCAAGCTGATAGTACGTCCAAGCAAAACGGCATCAATTTCCGTACCGTCTTCCCCCAAAAGAATACCTCGGGTTAACTGTTCGTCAACGGGCTGATACCTGCCGCGAACCAAGCCGATCGCTCGATATTGTCTCGGTTCGCTGGGAGGGGGAATGGGTTGTTTGCGGGGACTTCGGGTAGAAGCAACATCTAGTGTTTCGACAGGAGCTTCGACGGAAGGGGTTTGAGTGTTGTTGTTCATTTCAGTGCTGTTGTCGGCACAGGGCGGCAAATTAGACACAGTAGATGACAATGATGATGGGCGATGGGATAGCAGGTGCGCTCCGGCAGACGGATTCGCTAAAATATGATTCCGAACTCCTTGGGAAAGAGGCATGATTCAATCCTTGCTGCGAATAAGTATTCTACCCTGACGGGCAAACGTTAGCACAGACCGACTTATGAATCCCTTCCCAGTTTTCTCCCGCATCAGGGTTCAAACCGGACGATAGAGAAGTTCTCTAGCTGGATGTCAGTCTGCTTATTGTACTCAATGCAGGAGCTTTAAGGGGATATCCGTATAGTTTTGTAGAAATCTTCTTAATCAACAATCATTTATACCCTCAACCCGATAGCTGGTGACTGACTTACTATCGTTCCATCTCTGGATTAAAAATTTCGCTCAACCCTTCTCCCATCAGGGAAAGTCCTGTCACCATGAATGTCATGGCTAAACCCGGAAATAAAGCCGTCCACCAAATTCCCGTGGGTAAGGAATCTAAGGCTAATTTGAGATCGTGTCCCCATTCAGGGGTATCTAAAGGTAATCCCAGCCCCAAAAATCCCAAACCTCCTAAAATTAAAATAGCATCGGCGGCATTGAGGGTAAAGAGAACGGGAACGCTCTGGATCACATTAAGAAATAAATAACGAGATAGTACTCTTGTTGGGGTTGCTCCCATCGCCCGAGCTGCTTCGATAAAGAGTTCGGTTTTAACACTCGTCGTATGATTCCTCACCACTCGATAATACTGCGGGATATAGGAAATACTGAGGGCGATCGCGGCATTTCCGACTCCCCTTCCCACTACAAATGCCAAGGTAACGGAAAGAAGTAATCCTGGTAAAGTATAAATCGTATCCATCAAAAACAATAAAGCGCGATCCATTTTTCCGCCCAAATAGCCGCTAATTAATCCCAAAGGAACGCCGACAATTAAAGAAAGAGAAGTCGCTAAAATGACCACTTGCAATGCCACGCGAGAGCCAAATAAAGTCCTGGAAAAAATATCATATCCTTGGCGACCCGTGCCAAACCAATGTTTACCACTAGGAGGCTCGTGAATGGGATTAATTAATGATGCCGTGGGGTCTTGCAACCATCCCCATGCTTGAAATGCTGGAGTAAAGATAGCAATAATGAGGAAGAAAGCGGTAATAACTAAACCGACAAGCATTAACTGACGCGATAGAGAGGGATAAGTCAGAAATTGCAACCATCGAGGTTGAGTTTTTGAGGATGCGGTCATTGGATCAGGACTGAGATAAGAAGTGTAGGGTTCAGTTTATCATTCATCACTCATTACTCATCCTTTACAACCCGCACGATCTTGAAAATCGGTAAAAACTTTTAACGTTAAATTTTGCTGGAGGGATAATCGGCTTTTAAGTTATGTAAACTTTATTCTTGCAATTGCTGTCTATCCTTTAGAATTTGTCTTAATTTAAAGATAATATCTCTAAATCCCTCTATTTTGAATTTTCTATGTTTTATCGCGTCCCCGAAAAACAAATGCACCTCGTGCGCTGGCTACTCACTCTTGGCTGGCTAATTTTAATTGTTTCTTTATTTTACGATCCGTTTTCTGCTTATTTAACTCAGCCGGAAAATACATGGAGTATTTTTCACCTCAATCCTCAACTATTTGATGCGGAAAGATGCCAAGAATTAGTCACCGTTCGCGGAAAATGCTTACCGGAACAATCTTATCCTTTAGGGGCAAAAATCTTTTGGGGAATGGTCATTCCCGCAGCAATTTTAGTCTTGCTCTTTCTCGGTCACGAAACATGGCGGAGAATTTGTCCTTTGGCCTTTATGTCGCAAATTTCTCGTGCTTTAGGAAAACAAAGACAACGCAAAAAAGTGAATCCTAAAACTCAAGCTATCCGCTATGAATTTGCAAAAGTTCGCAAAGAATCTTGGCTGGCAAAAAACCATTTATATTTGCAATTTGGTTTGTTATGTGCAGGTCTGTGTATTCGGATTTTATTTGTTAATTCCCATCGGCTCTTATTGGGAATATTTTTGATTTTTACGATTCTCAGCGCGATCGCAGTGGGATATTTTTATTCGGGGAAAAGTTGGTGTCAATATTTTTGTCCCATGGCTCCTGTTGAAATGATTCTCACAGGTCCTAGGGCTTTATTTGGCAGTGAAGCACATCAAGGCGATCGCCAAAAAATCACCCAATCAACTTGTAGAACTATCGATCAAAACGGGCAGGAAAAAAATGCTTGCGTGGGTTGTCAATCTCCTTGCATTGATATTGATGCCGAACGCAATTACTGGGATATTTTTCAAAAACCCGGTCGCCGTTTCATTCATTACGGTTATTTAGGGTTAGTCCTGGGATTTTATCTTTACTATTTCTTCTATTCTGGGACATTCGACTATTTTTACTCCGGAGTTACCAATCATGAAGAAAATCAATTACAAACCGTTTTCGACCCCGGATTTTATTTCTTTGGCCAAGCCATTCTCATTCCCAAATTGGTTGCCGTTCCCTTAACAATTGCTGTATTTGTCGCCTTAAGTTATTTCTTATTAAGCAAAGTCGAGCGCTTTTATAAAGGTTATCGTCGCAGTATTGGTAAACCGTTGACGCAAGAACAAGTTCAACATCAAATCTTTACTGTTTCTACTTTTGCTGTTGTCAATATTTACTTCATTTTTGGCGGTCGTCCCCTTCTCAAAGCCTTTCCAACATGGGTAGAATTAATGTTTAATGGTTTAATCGCGACGGTGAGTACCCTGTGGATGTATCGAACCTTAAATCGTAGTTCTGAAAACTATTCGCGAGAAAGTTTAGCGAATAGTTTACGCCGTCAATTGAGCAAACTTAATATTGACTTTTCTAAATTCTTGGAAGGTCGTTCCATGACCGAATTAAAACCCGATGAGGTCTATGTTTTAGCGAAAATCTTACCGAATTTTAGTAAAGACTCGAGCTTACAAGTATACAAAGGAGTTTTACGAGATTCATTGGAGCAAGGAAATGTACAACCTGCAAACAGTTTTGAACGGCTGGAACGATTGCGCTTAGAATTAGGAGTTAAAGATGAAGAGCATTACAATTTATTAACTGAGTTGGGCTTAGAAAATCCAGACCTCCTTGACCCCAATAAGAGTAAAAGCCAGGAAACAAAACTGCGTTTAGATAGTTATCAGGAAGCCTTAGAATTGCAACTGTTAGATTTGTTAGAGATGGGGATTCCTCTATCGGAAGCGATCGACCGTCGCAATCAACAAATTCAAATGTTGAAACAAGAATATGGTATTACCATCGAAGAAGAAGAAGAACTTTTAGAAAGATTAGCAGATCCCGGTAGTGCCGTTGCCAAAAAAGCAGAGGCGTTATTAGACTTATTACACAATTTAAACCGACGCGATCGCGCTTTGCGAGAAAATATTCCCAATCCCAACGCACCAGAGTTTACCCTTTTGCGATCGCTGGGCATTCAAAATAAACAACAGATCGTCTTGCGAAAATTACTCTCCATTTTAGAGGTTTTGGGAGATGCAACAGAAGCGAAAAATATTGCCGCATCAGTTGCTAAATTGATTACCTTGGAAATGCGAGAAAATAGCTTAAACAATCCTCAAAATAACTTCCCTTGGTCGGAACGTCTTGATGATGAAATATTAGAGATTTTGCAATCCCCGCAACTTGTAGAAGAAGAGGAAACCTTACCCAGCGCGATCGCCGTTATTGAAGAACTTCTGCAAGAATTAGAACCCCTTTTACAAGCAACTGCACTGTATGCGATCGATAAACTCGATCCTCAACAAGGCAAACAACAAGCAGAACAATTCTTGAATTCTTCGGTTTTGTTAGATGATTTAGTTCGAGAAACGGCTGAAAGTATTTCAGGAAAAATGCGGGAACAAATGCCGAAAACCCCCACCTTGGTTGCGCGGGTTACTGTTAAGGGAGAAACTCGCGAGGAAGTCATACAAAAACATTTAATTCGCGTCGGACGCAGCCCTAGCAATGATATTGTTATCAACGATCCTAAAGTTTCCAAACAGCACGCTCTCTTTTACCTAGATGATAAAGGTGCAACTCTGGCACCTTCTGGCAGTGCTTATGGGGTAAGAATTGGCAATCGCTTGCTACAACAGGGAAATTACCGCTTAGAAGGGGAAGAAATCATTCGCTTTAGTCGTGCAGAGGAACCGGCGATCGCAGTGCGGTGGGAAAAACAACTGGCACAGTCTGGCAGTCTCGATCGTACCTTGGGAACCTTAGAAAAGTTGTTCTTACTCCTAGAAATTGAACTTTTCCAAGCAGTTAAACCCGAAGCATCGATCGAATTAGCACGAGAGTCGGAAATTCGCCTCTATCCCCAAGGAGTATGCTTATGTCAGCAAGGAGATCCTGCCGATGAACTCTTTTTATTAATTGAAGGAACTGCCGATGCAACTGTCTTTCAAGGAGATAAGGAAGTCACCATTAATACAATTTCCTCGGGAACGGCGATCGGGGAAATGGGGATTTTAACTCGTCAAGTGCGATCGGCTAATGTGATTACCACAGCTAAACAAAATCGGGTTTTGGTGGTGAAAGCGGAGAATTTTGAGGCAGCTTTGGCGAAAGATGTCGAAGTTACCAAACAATTATTATTAGAGGCGATCGCGCGTTTACAACGATTGACGGCACGGGTACAAAATATGACTTAATCTCCTCAATGTTGTTGTAAAATTATTGTATCGATCAACTCGGAGTAGTCCTGAGCAGATATAATCAATCTGTTAACAATTTGCTAAATAATGGCCAAGTTGAAGTATAGTAGAGACAGAATGGGTTCAAAACAATGACAGAAACTAACAAAATACTTAAACAAGAAAAAATCAGTCGATTAATAGAATTAGGCAATTTAGCAAAACAAAGACATTTAGATTCCGGTGGCGATCCTCATGTTGCTGTTGGTAGTCTTAACCAAAATGAAACATTAACCGACAAGGAAAGAACAGAATATTTAGACCTTACCCGACAAATTTTTGATGATACAGAAATTGAAGACTTTATTAGAAAAACTGGAACTTGGCAAGAGAGATTTAAGCGTTTTAAAGCAGAAATGAAAGTAGAAAAATGATTGGCATTCTCTCTGGTTCGATTTTACATAAATATTACACCCACTATCAAAACAAACAATTATGACAGAACAAGAAAAATGGTATTCTCAAGAAGAAAGAAAACTCTTTCTTAAACAGAGATATTCTACTAGATCGCATCATTATTTCTTTGAGGCTAAAGAAGCAAAAAATGGCTCGAAGTATATTGTCATAGCCCAGCGAAAAAAAGTTGGAGATAAATTTGTCGGTGAAAAGATTCGTATTTTTGAAGATGAAATGCTGGAGTTTGAGAGGATATTACATAATTTTATTCATTTCTCCTTAAACGAAACTGAGCCTCCAGCAACTCAAGAAGACTCTGTTCCTCAAAATAATAAGAATAGCAATATAGAATCATCATCAAATTCTAATTTAGCTCCTGCTTTTTTTACCAGCTTGTCATCGACAACAAACTGGAAAGAATTTGAGCGCGACACCTATTATCTTTTGAAACTATTAGGTATAACTCTTACCTATAATTTCTTGAATGAACGACAAGCGGGGAAAGCGGATGGCTTCTTTAAAATTGGCAATTTAGCAGTCATTTATGATTGTACTTTAGATCGAGGAAATATTGAACAAAATAAAAGTGAACAAATAAACAATTACTGCAACCGCTTAAAACAAGGAATCATCGAAATATCTGGGATAGCAACTGAGGAGTTTTATAATCATCATAAACAGGTTTGGATTATTACTCAAAAGCAAACAAGAGCAATTAAAGTAGTCAATTCAATTGAAGTGAAAGAGATTTCAGTTCAAGATATTATGAGTCTCTATCAAGAACGATTAACTATGATGTTGAGCGAACAAGCTCTCGAAATGAGGTTACGAAATCTATGAAAAATAAGGTAAAATTAACTTATTATTGAAGCAACCATTAGGATAAGTCCTACGATCGCCTAATGGGTAATGAAGCGCTGCAATGTGCTTCCTCAAATTGTTGCAATGCTTGTTTGATTTGTTCTTCAGATTCTACCTCCTCATTTCTCAAGGTTGAAGGACTGGGAACAAAAAGAGGATAGGGTGTCTTCCAAGGAATCTCTCCTTCGAGAAAAGCGCGATCGCCGTAGACTCCGATAGACCCTAAATAAGTGCCGTTGCGAAGGATAAATCGGCGATCGCTGGTGCGAATTTCCTCATTATTGACAACTATTCCCGTTGCTAAATGACTAAAACCCACTTCACTGATTTCAATGATACAAACTTGACCTTGAATTGAGGAAGGATAAATGGCTAGACTTTGTTCGTATCCTGACCACATTCCCAAAAAAGGAGCAATAGAAGGATTGACTTTTGACCAAGCATTGACTAATAATTGATGTTGTTGTTTCTCTTCTTCTGTTCGGTAATCGTCCAAGTAATTACTGAATTCTCCCGATCGCAGTTCTTGAATTTTGCGAGAGAGTTCGGAACGCAATTGCTGCATTTCTCTCTCAGTGGGATAGCGATCGCTGGCTTCAACTATTGGGGTTAAAAGTAATACCAGTAAACTTGCAGTTAAGGCTTTGGATAATTTTTTAAACCAACCAGATAATTGAGTTTTACTAATTTGCATTCCCTTTTCTCCCATGAATGATACTTTTGTGGTTGGAAAAAGGGTTTGGAGACCAAACCCCTACGATGTGGTTGGAAAAAGGGTTTGGAGACCAAACCCCTACTTTAAACATCCTGAGATTTAACTACAGCAGATGTTGTTGACTGACCGGAAGATTCTTCCCCAGGTAGGGGTTTGGTCACCAAACCCTCATTAGATTTGGTGGCCAAACCCTCATTAGATTTGGTCACCAAACCCTCATTAGATTTGAGTAACTCTTTAACTTGAGAAATTAAACTTCCTAATTTACCCTCATCGAGTAAAGAATTAATCAGCGAAAGTCCACTTGTAGACAGCAACAGCTTGTTAATATCACCTATATCCCCCTTACCATTGCCATTTGCCCCCGGAAACGCATAGATGCGCGTATCCCCCAAAACTCCGGGTTGTGGAGCAAGTGCCTTTGCCAATTCCGGCAATTGGTCGGCGATTTCGGGAAAAATGAGTTTTATCACCTCCGCCGTGCGATTGGCATTGCTGAGGGCATTTTCTGCCTCAATCAGCGCCTTTTTACCTTCCGCTTCCGATAAGTCCTTATACTTGTTAGCTTCCGCAAGAGTGCGAATCGATTCCGCTTCCAATTCCGTCGCTTGACGAGCAATTTCCGCTTGACGACGACGGCGGAAAACTTCAATTTCCACTACATTATTATCAGAAATTTGTCGTTGTTGTGCTTCTTTTTCCGCATCAATAACTGAAAGACGGCGATCGCGTTCCGCTTCCTCAACCTGTTTCGCCGTTTGTACTGCAACCTCTGCTTGGATCCGTTCCGCTTCCGTCGCCAAGCGTTCTTTTTCCTTCTCAGCGATCGCGATCGCCGCTTCCTGCTGTGCTAAACGAGACTCTTGTTCTGCTGATGCAACCTCAATTTTTGCCCGCAAGCGAGACGCATCAACAGTTTGTTCTCGGGTAATCTCTGCAACTTGTGCTTCTTGTTGTTGCAATGCTTGAGCAATTTTCAGTTTCTTATTTTGTTCCTCTAAAGCAATATCTGCTTTGATTTGACTTTGTTGGATCGACAATTGTTTTTGAATATTCTCCTCTTCAACAGCTTGATCTTGTAAAATCTTATTCCGTTCAATTTTTGCGGATTCCTTATCCTGTGCCTCTTGAATTTCTCGGGCGCGTTGTGCCTTTAATGCTTCAATTTCTTGCTCTTGGGTTAATTGCAGAGCCGCAATTTCTTTTTCTTGATTGAGTTTGGCTTCTTCTTTCTGTTGAGTGATAGATAAAGATTGCTTTTCAGCATCGAGTTCTTGTTGTTCCATCGTGACTTTAGTAGTCAGTTCAACTTCTTTCTTTTGTTGAATAGCTCGCTGAATTGTCTCTGTCCTTAATCTGACTCCTTGAGCATCAAAAAAGTTATTTTCATCGTAAGTATCGCTTTCTTCAATTTCCGAAATCGCGATATTATTGAGAGTCAAACCAACTTTTTTCAAATCCTGTTGAATCAAATTTAAAACCTCATCAGCAAATCCCAATTTATCCGAGTCAATTTCTGCTAAACTCTTCCGTTTTGCCGCAGCACGAATAGCATCATCTGCTCGTTTTTCTAGGGCTTCTTTAATATCAATTTCAGAAATCCGACCTTTTTTTGATAAACGCGCCGCCGCCGTACTCACATCTTGTTCATCAGCATTAATACAAACATAAAAAGTGACCCGCATACTTGCCCGTAAATAGTCTTGGGTGCGAACAGCTAGAACTCCCGTGCGTTCGACATCAATAAAAATCTCTCGTAAAGGAACGCGAGTTAGTTCGTGAAATCCTGGTAAAACTACACAACCGCCATTAATAATTACGGTTTTCTTTTTAACAAAAAGTCCTCCGGTTCTGACAAAGGCTTCGTTATTAGGCGTGATATTATAAACCAGTTTATAAGCCCATAATCCAACAATGAGAAAGATAATAATCCCAACCAGTCCCGCCGTTGCAATGAGGAGTCCTCCTCCTAATTCTCCTAAACCTAACTGCATGGGCAAAGGTTGAGTAGCAATGAGAGGTTGAGTCTTATGGTTAAAGGTTGGTTTAAACGTAGAGTCAAAAGTCAGATTTGGGCTTTCTAGCAAAGATTTCTCTAAAGAAATTGCGGGTAAAGTTTGCAGAAAAATCAACAAAAATTTAGGATTCATAATGCCTCCAATTTAATGAGAATGTGAGTCTTGCGGTGATTCTAAGTTTGCCAGCCAGCGATCTTCATCGGAGGTATCTTTTGCTAAAACAAGATAACTATTTTTACGGCGATCGATGACAATTATTTGCTGTCCGCGTTGAGGAATAATGGTTGCCCATTCCGGCACTGTTGCGCCAACAGTCACTAAATTTTTATGAGCATCGGAAACATCAACTTGACCGATTTTGCCTTCAGTAATCCGAGGAATTGTTTTAGAAGAAACTGTACCGAGACAACCAATGAGGCGATCGCCGCTAACATCTTGTCCAAAAGAGACAAATAATTTACCCAAGGGATGAGCAATTAAACCTCCCATTTGTAAAGCCAACCAAAAAGAAGCCAGAAAAATGATGCCTCCCCAGCCTAAAACGACAACAGGAATAAAACCGAGAAAATGGAAGGCGATCGCATTCAGTATCCATCCCGTTAGCCCCCAAATACACAGATCCGTCGCCAACAATAAAATGAGAGGGACTTTCCCGATTCCCCACCAACTGAGGAATTGAGGTAAACCCATTTCACTCTCAATATCGGCTTCCGTATCGGCATCTAAATCTAAGAAATCATTACTATCAATCTCGTCATCTCCTCCACCGGCACTAATAGCAATTAAAAAGAGAAGAATGCCGAGACCGAGAATAATCCAGTAGGGAAGGTTGGTAAGACTATAAAGCATAGTTGGGAAACAAACGAGCAGATTCAAAAATCTTATCCATAGTTTAAGGGTAGATTCTCCTCATAGGTAGAAAATCTACAAGAAAATTAATTTTTGCGGCTTATTCCTGCTCAATACTCCGGACAAAATTTCAAGGGAAGGTTGTGGTGGCTGCAAGGCAACTTTAGCAAGATCAAGGGCGTTGGAGAATGCGTAATGTTTAAGCCGGAACTGGCACAGTTTTAAATCTCAAGTAGTGTACAAGTAAACGAATCGAATACTTCAACATCGTTAGAGATTTAGAGTAACAGAGAGTTTTTCAGTAACATACCAAAAACTATGCCAAAACTGAATAACTTGCCATAACTTCTCAAAGGTTTGACTCGAGCGATTCTCCTCCGGAGACGCTTCACGAACGCCAATTTCCCACAGGATAATTCCAGGCTTCCAATGATTAACCACGGTCCAAATCCAAATTTTCTCTTTTTTATTGCCTACAAACGTTTGTAACTCATCAATCTCAGTAATTTCAGGGATTTCATTATCTTGGGGTTCATCAGATAATTGCTCGGGTGATAGGCATTCGAGGTAGGATTTTCAACAAATTGATGCCCACAATCTTTACACTGGTGACATTGTTTGCCTCGGCGCAAACCATTTTTTTTCAAGCGAGACGATTGGCACTTTGGACACTGCATTGCTTTGCCTTGGCTTGTGACATTTTGATTCTACAGCATTATGCACACACCAACGCCCTTTTCAATCATTAAGACTCATCATTTCTCCTACTGCTTTTGAATTCTTCAAGCCATTTGAAAAAGTTATCTAAAGCGTCTTGTTCGCTAACTGAGTAGAAAAGAATTATCTTAGCCCAAGACTGGGTTGATTCGATGTTAAACTTTTCTTGTATCCATTCTTGAAAAGTATCAAACTCCACTTCTTCTGCACTTGGAATAATATCCATTTCTGATTTTGCCAAAAAATATCCTGTTAAAAACGAATCAAGACATGGAAGTGAAGGAAAATTTAAATACATTCCAGGTCTTTCTCGTATCATTTCTAGCATTTGATAAAAACTCATACCTTAATCTTCTCCAATTTGAATTCAAAACTCCTCTAGTCTAACTTCATCAAACCCAATTTTCTTGGTAATAATTCCTTCTGGAAGGAGGAAAAAAAGGCAGCTTTCTCTTAGCCCTTAAATTCCACAACTCCAGAAAAAGAGAGAGCCGGACATAAGCCGGGTTCTGTTCTAAGATGGTTATCTATCTAGGATGTCCGTTACCGAACACCTCAAGCGGTTCACCTAATGCGGGACGGGAAAAAGACCAACCCTTGACCCTCCGACCTTGCTCCCAACCGGGGTTTACCGAGCCAGCACCTCTCGATGCTGCTGGTGCGCTCTTACCGCACCTTTGCACCCTTACCCTTGCAGGCGGTATTTTTCTGTGGCACTTTCCTCGCGATCGCTCGCACTGGGCATTATCCAGCAAGTTTGGTCTTTCGGGAGCCCGGACTTTCCTCACGCTCGTTGCCGAGCCTGCAACCATCACGCCGACTCTCTCTTTCTATTATCGGCGATCGCATCTCGATTTTCAATAGTTTTGGTTATTTCTTTACAAACTAATTCAGCTAATTTATGGGCTGCACCGCTTTCTCCTCGCACTTGTCGCAAACTTTCTTGCATTTCTTCTAATTGCTCTGGATTTCCTAACCAATCAAACATAATTTTAGCAATTTTTTCCGGCTCTAAATCTCCAATCATTTCGGGAACAATTTCTCGTTTTGCCCAAATATTCGGCCAAGCAAAAAGTTTTTTATTCTTGAGAAAATAGTACCGCATCAGCCAATTAATGGTATAAGTAAAAGGCGTTCCTAGTAAAGGTAAATTGGCTAATATTCCCGGTATGCCATCCCATGCCCGCATTGCGTCAAATTGTTGTGTCGGTAACAACACTAACATTGGCACGCCAAGGGCGGTTAATTGCGCTGTGTTTGCACCTATGGTTGTGGCGCACAATCTGCATTGAGAGAGTATTTCATGGGCGGGAAAAGGCTGCCAAAGTTCGATTTCAACTCCCCCAGAGGTTCTCAAATAGGGCTTGTTATTGTCCCTAAAAACCAACTCTGCGGCAACATTACCTATTTTAGCAATAACAGGGTTGAAAGCGCGATCGCCAAACTTTGCTAGTTCTTTTAAGGTGAGAGTGGGTGCAACGGGAAGAACAAAGCGAACTTGAGGGCGAAGGCGATGGAGACTTTCTGCAATTCCACACATTAAAGGCAATCCCTGCGTCAGTTTCATTGCTTTCGATCCTGGCATTAATCCAATTAATTCGTCATTTTTCTGGATTTTTATTGGAGAAATATCAATCATTAAATCTCCGACAACACTGCACTTATGTTGATATTTTTGAGGGACGCGATCGCAGACTTCCTGTTTCATCACCCCAAAGCGATCGACCCATCTTTCCCACTGAGTAGACCATTCGGCATAAACGACAATGCGATAACCTAAACGCTTACCCATAATAACGGGGAAAATGCGATCGCCTCCTAAAAAGATAACAACCCCTTTTTTGTGCCAAGACCAATTTTCTGCTGTTTTTCCCCACAACAAAAACCGCCAAAAATGTTCCGAAGATTGGACGCGATCGATCTCCTGATAAGAGCAAGCAATTTCTACTTCTCTTCCGGTAGAATGGGGACAAGGAGATAAAATCGCTGAGATTCTAATTTGTTCTCGATTTTCTCCTAATTTTTCGCGCAAGGCTTGAACAACAGGACGGACCCAAGTGGTAATTTCTCCGGGTCCATTGGATAAAATCAAAATATCGATCGCGTCTGAATTATTTTCCATCCGTAAAACTTCTCGATCTCTCCAAATTTATCATTAAACTCGATTTTTTGAATGTTTTTCAAGATGAGTTCTTTTTGGAGGTAAGCATAATCATCTGAGGGGAGAGATTGGATGACCTGCACTAAAGACTTGACTAGCTCTGGGTTCATCGATTTTGTTAGCAAAGGAAAATTAAACTGAGGGAGCGAGATGATTTCCTTTCATCATAACTCATCGGGAATAATAACAGTAATCACTTCTGTTCTATTTTTTCGATAAATGCGAAAATCGCTATCTAAAGTTAAGGTGCTACTTCCTGCTATTAACTCGCTCATTCTCACCAAACAAGCATCTGCAAAAGACATGGGAACGGATTTATATTTTTGCATCAATTCTGCGATCGCGCTAACTTCATCATTGAAATGAAAAGGCACTTTCACATAACCACAACGGACTAAACCCATAATTGCATCGTCACTCCCATAAACCCCTTGCAAAAGAAAACACGACTCGCTAATAACCGCCTCACAAGTAAAAACGGGTTTTACAATTGTTGACCATCGTTCGACAGCCCAAGTATGGTAGCGATCGCTTTTATCTAAAACTGCAACTAATACTCCTGTATCTAAGATAACGTTTCTTTGCATACTGCCTTATATCCTTTTTTCAGTTCCTTTTTTCGCACAGACAAATCGCCAACTCCGCTATCCAAACAACCGATAAACTCTTGTGCTGCTGAGAGCATAGAAATCTCTTCACTTTCTTCTTCGGAAATTGTGCGATCGCGTTCCTTAAACTGTAAAAACTCAATAAAATCTAAAACCGATTGTTGTTGTTGAGGTGTTAAACTTTGCAGACGTTCTAGGATGATAGTTTCTCTGTTAACTGTTTGCGCCATTGGTTTGTCCTAAAGCGTAGATCCCTATTTTACCATGCGCGATCGCTATTCTATTTGCTAACAATGCTACAATTATCGAACAAAGAGCTAGTTTATTGACGAAATTAATGCACTTGTGATGGAAATCACTATTCTCCCGAAAGGAATCACAATGAACAAATATTCAGATTTTTTCAAAACACTTCATGATGAAGTTCAACCAACAGGTTATTTGGGTCGAGGTTCACACTATTCTGTACTTCGTGCAGTTGTCTGGCACGATTGCTTACAACGTCCTCTGAATACGGCTGCATATCTCGATTTTGCTGTAATTTGGGATGAAGATCATGATACTAGGGTTATTGAGGTTATTGAGTTATTGTACTTTGCAAGGCTTCTTACACCTGCGATTATTGTTGGAGAACGAAAAGGTGCTTTTTCGCTTATTGTTTCTGAAGAAACTTTCCAAGAATTTGGAGGTGATAGACTAGCCGTATATCAAAAAGCTATTGATGAAATAACACAATCTCTTGACGATCCTTGGTTTGCAGAAGTAACATCTATTAATTCACAAAATCGTGGGATTATTAATGATGATAATGCCAAGATTGCTTTGTACCTTCAAACAATTACTATGTTATGGAAACTTGGAATCAATTCAATTTAAAAAGTTAAACTTTAAAGTGAGTAGAGTAGGTTTTTTAGACAATCTACTCTAGAGCGCATATATTTTTTTGTTTGTCAAAAATTTTATGTCTCATTTTATTACGAAAATAAAGGCGATTTTCTCATGGGAGAAATAGTTAGGAAATATCAATTTCTTCTAGAAAAATTCTCCCTGCTTCCCTTTGGCTTTTCCGAGATTCTTCAATAGTATTGATAAGTTCAGGATTTTTGATTTCCTCTGTCTCTTGCGATCGCTCTGCCACAGTAATAGTTAGTTTTAAACCCAAAAGATCGAGCCACTCTGTAAAATCGCAAATCACTTTATTCCCTTTTTTTGTGAGCAAGCCATGAATTTTTTCAGCGTGTAATTGAATTTGCTGCGGAGTCATTTCTTGGTGTTTTCCCAATGCTTCAGCAACTTGTAAAAGTGCATTTTTGAGTAGATCGCGTTCGGGATTTTTCTCCTCTAAAGTTGCCACAATGTAATCAGCAGCAAGTTGAGGATTTTTACTGAGAGATTCAATCAAATAGTCTTGATAACTATCACTGGTTGGAACTTTTGCGCCGTTCATAATCTTGTCAATATTCATTTGCTCTAAGAATATCTTTACCTTTTTGAGTTTTATCAAGGGAACAAGTAAGAGCTATAATAGTATCACACTCTCTTTTAAAGATCGCTATGATATCTTGCAGGTTTATTTACAGATTTGCTAGCGGCGGAAGTTCTGACTCGCTAAATCAAGTTTACGATGTTCATGTTGTCCCGAAAGTTGGTGAAACAATTTCCTTTATTAACAATGAAGGCGATGACACTGAGGTAGAAATTAAAGAAATAGTTCACTGCATTAATACTCATGACCGCACTCACGAAATTTTTGTTTACTATGGGGATCGCCAATAGGATTTGAAATTTTACTCCCAAATTGCGAAGTTTAAACTTCCTTGCTTTCACACATATCTATGAGGAAATACACATTTTACCTAATTAGTCAATATTATTTATATCTCATTTTATTACAGAAAATAAAAGCGATCGCTCTCCCCAAAGTACAACAAATTGTAAAAAATAATGAAAATTCCCGATCGCATTGTCTCAAATCAAGGCAAAATTTCTCTAGATACAGTTTTTGATTGGTTGTTTGTTATTCTGCTAACGCTAACTTCCAGACTCAAACCAAAAGCTGATAGCCAAGTGCTAATGTTTTAAAGGAGAATACCTATATGTTCACTAACGTCAAGTCCACCATTCGCCGCATTACACCAAAGGATTTAAGAGATCGTTCTTTGTTAAAGGTGGTCTATGTCGTCTTAGAGCCACAGTACCAAAGCACCCTTTCGGCGGCAGTGAAGTCGATTAATGAACACAATCCTAACATGGCGATCGAGGTTAGCGGTTATCTGATCGAAGAACTGCGCGATCGCGACAATTATGAAGATTTTAAACGGTCTGTGGCGGAGGCGAACATATTTATCGCTTCTCTGATTTTTATTGAAGATTTAGCCGATAAAGTTGTCGAAGCGGTGAAGCCTCATCGCGATAACCTAGATGTAGCGGTGGTTTTCCCTTCTATGCCCCAAGTGATGCGCCTCAATAAAATGGGCAGTTTCTCGATGGAGAATTTAGGACAGAGTAAAAGCGCGATCGCCCAATTCATGCGGAAACGCAAGGAACAATCGGGGTCTTCTTTCCAAGATAGTATGTTAAAGCTACTGCGAACCTTGCCGAAAGTTCTGAAATATATGCCAATGGATCGGGCGCAGGACGCACGGCACTTCATGTTAAGTTTCCAATACTGGTTGGGAGGATCGGCGGATAATTTGGAAAATTTCCTGCTGATGCTGGCCGATAAATATGTATTTCCAGGACAGGTTGAAGGGGCAAAATATAACGATCCCGTAGTTTATCCCGATATGGGAATCTGGCATCCCCTCGCACCGAAAATGTTTGAGGATGTACAGGAATATTGGCACTGGTTTAACCAACGGGATGATATTTCTGAGGACTTACGAGACCCCCTTGCACCTTGCGTCGGCATTGTCCTGCAACGGACTCACCTCGTAACGGGAGATGATGCCCATTATGTGGCACTTGTACAGGAACTTGAGGTAATGGGGGCGCGGGTTTTACCTGTATTTGCGGGAGGATTGGACTTCTCGAAACCCGTTGATGAATTGTTTTGGGATAAGCGGGTCAAGGGAATTGAACCGACAACCTATGTTGATGTGGTGGTCTCTTTAACCGGATTTGCCCTTGTAGGCGGTCCTGCTCGCCAAGATCACCCCAAAGCGATAGAATCATTAAAACGCCTTAATCGTCCCTATATGGTGGCGTTACCGTTGGTATTCCAAACTACAGAAGAATGGGAAGAAAGTGAACTGGGATTACACCCGATTCAAGTCGCCTTACAAATTGCGATTCCTGAATTAGATGGGGCGATCGAACCTATTATTGTTTCGGGACGAGATGGGACGACGGGACGCGCGATCGCCTTACAAGATCGCATCGAGGCGATCGCGCAACGGGCGCTGAAATGGGCAAATCTTCGCAAAAAGCCGAAAATGAATAAAAAGGTGGCGATCACCGTCTTTAGTTTCCCACCCGATAAGGGCAATGTCGGCACCGCCGCTTATTTAGATGTTTTTGGCTCCATTTATGAAGTGATGGAAGCCTTAAAGCGCAACGGTTACGACATCCAAGACCTTCCCGACACCCCAATGGCATTAATGGAAGCAGTCATCCACGACGCACAAGCACAGTATGCCAGTCCTGAGTTAAATATCGCCCATCGGATGTCGGTGATGGAATACGAACGCCTTACGCCCTATTATGAACGCTTGCAGGAGAATTGGGGTCCCCCTCCAGGACATTTGAACACCGACGGCCAAAACCTCCTCATCTACGGTAAAGAGTTTGGTAATGTCTTTATTGGCGTACAACCTACCTTTGGCTATGAAGGAGATCCCATGCGCTTGTTATTCTCGCGATCGGCTTCTCCCCATCACGGTTTTGCCGCATATTACACCTATTTAGAGCAAATTTGGCAAGCGGATGCCGTCCTGCACTTTGGCACCCACGGTTCCTTAGAATTTATGCCAGGGAAACAGATGGGAATGTCTGGGGAATGCTATCCCGATAGTTTGATCGGGTCTATCCCCAACCTCTACTACTATGCGGCCAATAATCCCAGCGAAGCCACGATCGCCAAGCGTCGCAGTTATGCTGCAACGATTTCCTACCTCACTCCCCCCGCAGAAAACGCTGGACTTTACAAAGGTTTAAAGGAACTCAGCGAATTGATCGGATCTTATCAGGGTTTAAAGGAAAGCGGCCGCGGCATTCAAATTGCTTTAACCATTGTCGATCAAAGTATCATTCTCAACTTTGATAATGATGTGGTTGAATTGCAAGATGCGGATAACTTAAAGGCACGATTGCAACAAGAAGATGCAATTGAAGAACGGGATAACTTAGTGGGCTTAATCTATCGCAAGTTGATGGAAATTGAGTCCCGCTTGTTACCCTGTGGGTTGCACGTTGTGGGAAAACCTCCCTCTGCGGAAGAGGCGATCGCCACTTTAGTTAATATTTCCAGTTTAGATCGCCAGGAAGAGGGAATGAAGAGTCTCCCTCGCATCATCGCTGAAAGTATCCAACGAGATATGGAAGAAATTTACCAGAATAGCGATCGGGGTATCCTCAAAGACGTAGAACTCCTACAAGATATCACCCTCGCAACCCGAGAAGCCGTCGCATCCTTAGTTACAGAACAAATCAACGAAGAAGGACGAGTCGATCTTATCTCCAAATTAAACATCTTCAACCTAGGCAAAAAATCCCCCTGGATCGATTCCTTGCAAGCATCCGGCTATCCTAACGTTAGCGCCGAGGATTTAAAACCCCTGTTTACCTATCTCGAATACTGTTTAGAACAAATTTGCGCCGATAACGAACTAGGAGGACTCCTCAAGGCATTAGAAGGAGAATACCTCCTTCCCGGACCCGGAGGCGATCCCATCCGCAACCCCGACGTTTTACCCACCGGAAAGAACATCCACGCCCTTGACCCTCAATCCATCCCCACCCTCGCCGCCGTCAAATCCGCTAAAATCGTCGTGGATCGCCTCTTAGAACGGCAAAAACGCGACAATGGGGGACAATATCCCGACACCATCGCCTGTGTCCTCTGGGGAACAGATAACATTAAGACTTATGGGGAGTCCCTCGCCCAAATTCTTTGGATGGTAGGAGTAAAACCCGTCCCCGACTCCTTGGGACGCATGAATAAGTTAGAACTCATTTCCTTAGAAGAATTGGGTCGTCCTCGCATTGATGTAGTGGTCAACTGTTCCGGAGTCTTCCGCGACCTCTTCATCAACCAAATGGCACTTTTAGATCAAGCGGTGAAAATGGCCGCCGAAGCAGAGGAACCCCTAGAGATGAATTATGTTCGCAAACACGCCCTAGAACAAGCGCAGGAAATGGGGATCGGTCTTCGGGATGCAGCGACGCGGATTTTCTCCAATGCTTCTGGGTCTTATTCCTCCAATATTAACCTTGCTGTGGAAAATAGTAGTTGGGAGGAAGAGAAAGAACTACAGGATATGTACCTGAATCGGAAATCCTTCGCCTTCAACTCCGACAATCCCGGTATTATGGACGAAAAGCGGGACATTTTCGAGTCATCCTTAAAAACCGCCGATGTCACCTTCCAAAACCTCGATTCTTCCGAGATCAGTTTAACCGACGTATCTCACTATTTCGACTCAGACCCGACAAAAATCGTCTCCAGTCTTCGCACAGATGGCAAAAAACCGGCTGCATACATCGCCGACACCACCACCGCTAACGCACAGGTACGCACCCTCTCGGAAACCGTGCGTTTAGATGCACGTACCAAGATGCTAAACCCGAAATGGTATGAGGGGATGCTGAGTCACGGTTATGAGGGGGTACGGGAGTTATCTAAGCGTCTGGTGAACACGATGGGATGGTCGGCGACGGCGGACGCGGTGGATAATTGGGTTTACGAGGATGTTAATACGACCTTCATCGATGACCCAGAAATGTGCAAGCGGTTGATGAATTTGAATCCTAATTCTTTTCGCAAGATGGTGGGGACTCTCTTGGAGGTCAATGGCCGCGGCTACTGGGAAACCAGTGAGGAGAATTTAGACCGCTTGCGGGAGTTGTATCAGGAGGTAGAAGATCGGATTGAAGGGATTGAGTAGCAATTCTCGAAAAAATCAGTTAGATTAAGTACGGGTGAACACAGATGATTTTATATCTGTGTTCATCATTTTTTACTCTTGGTAGTTTGTTTAGGAGAATCTGTTTAATGATTTATTGTATTAATCCTCATTGTTCCGATCCAGAAAATTCTGATGATTTAAGAAAGTGTCAGAGTTGTGGTTCTGATTTGTTGATTGATGGACGTTATAGAGCGATCTCTGTTCTAGGAGAAGGCGGTTTTGGAAAAACTTATGAAGTTTTAGAACCCTCTAAAAGTCCTCAATCTTCCAGCATATCTAAAGTTCTCAAGATTTTGAATAAAACAGATACCAAGTCGATAGAATTATTTAAACAAGAATTTGAAATTTTAAGAAAACTAACCCATCCGGGAATACCAAAAGGAGAAGATAGTTTTTTATTTGATATTGCTAACTCAAATGAGCCTATTCATTGTCTGGTAATGGAGAAAATTGAAGGAGAAAATCTAGAAGATTGGATAAAGAAAAGAAGACCAATCCACGAAAAGCGAGCTATTCAGTGGTTAAGAGAATTAACTGAAATTCTCAAAGAAATACATAAAAATAATTTCTTTCATCGTGACATAAAACCATCTAACATTATGCTTAGAAATGATGGACAGTTAGTCTTAATTGATTTTGGTCTTGCTCGAGAAGTCACAGAAACATATAAAGAGAAATTACCCAAAGCACAAATTACAAATTGGGGTACTTTGGTATATATGGCTCCAGAACAAAGGTTGAAACAGGCTACTCCCAAGTCAGATTTTTTCTCATTGGGTTATAGTCTTATTTATTTGCTAACAGGTCAACATCCTAAAGACGATCAAAGCTGGGATTGGCAAAAAGAAGCCTCTCAAATTTCAGATGAATTTGCCACTATAATTAACTCAATGATAGCTTATGAGCCTGATGAACGTCCATCTAATACCCAAGAAATTTTAGATCGTTTAGAAGAATTAGATCGTTTAGAAGAAATTGAAGAGATTTTATATCCGAGAAAATCTAAATCAATTTATTCAGTGAGTAAACTATCTTCTTCTCTAAATTTAGCAGGATATCCGTGTCCAGATAGTTGGCAATGTATTAAGAGGATTGATGAGTTTGGCGTACTACAGTCTCGACACGCACAACCTATTTTTTCAATCAAAATTAGTTCAGATGCAAAAATTTTGGCAAGTGGTAGTGCAGATGGTGTTATCAAAATATGGGATGCAGAAAAAGGAGAAATAATAAAAACAATTTCTGGTCATAAAGGTGCTATCCGTTCAGTTGCCATTAGCCCTGATAATAAATTTGTTGTTAGTGGAAGTCAAGATAAAACAGTAAGGCTATGGGATATAGAAACAGAAAAAAATATTCTGACTTTTTCGCATTCTCAACCAGTCTATGCTGTTTTATTTGATCCGCAGGGAGAAACAATTTTTAGTGGTAGTTCTGATAGTTGGGTCAAGTTTTGTGATATTAAAACGCAAAAAACAACACAGGATCATGAAGTTTCTCCGGTAAGTTCTCTTGCAATTAGTCCGGATAGCAAAACCTTGGTTATTGGAAGTTATGATAAAACAGTAAGAATATTAGCTGGACATATACTGGAAGAACACGATGATAAGGTTCATTCCGTAGATATAAACATAGAAAAAAACATTATAGTTAGCGGTTCTTCTGATAAAACAATCAAAATTTGGAATTTAGACGAAGGCGAATTAGTTAAAACACTACAAGGACACTCAGATGCAGTTCTATCTACAGTAATTAGTCCCGATGGTAATATATTATTCAGTAGCAGTAAAGACAAAAGTATTAAGATATGGGATATAGAGACAGGCAAAGAACTCAATACATTAAAAAAACATTCCGATCATGTCACTACATTAGCAATTAGTCCAGATGGAAAAACTCTATTTAGTGGAAGTGTCGATTGTTCAATTAAAGTTTGGCAAATTGACTGAACATAATAAAAAAAATTGCATTTGCTGAGAGAGTTTTGAGGAGTGCGATCGCCTTTACTGAAGGAATTTTAGGGAGATGCGATCGCCTTTGCTGAGAAGGTTTAGGAAATGCGATCGCCTTTGCTGAGAAGGTTTGAGGAGTGCGATCGCTTTTGCTGAGAAGGTTTTGAGGAAGTGCGATCTCGTTTTCCGAAGGAATTTTTGGAAGTGCGATCGCATTTGATGAGAGGGTTTGAGGAATTGCGATCGCCTTTGCTGAGAAGGTTTGAGGAGTGCGATCGCGTTTGATGAGGAGATTTTGAGAAATGCGATCGCATTTGCTGAGAAGGTTTGAGGAGTGCGATCGCGTTGATTGATGGTATTGTAGGGAGGTGCGATCGCGTTTAATGAGAAGGTTTGAGGAGTGCGATCGCGTTTCTGTGGGGATTTTGAGAAATGCGATCGCCTTTGATGAGAGGGTTTGAGGAAGTGCGATCTCATTTGCTGAGAGGATTTTGTGGATACTGAGAAATCAATAAGGGTTAGATTTATTGAAAAAATTTTAATCATCATTCTTTCCGCAAGATGGTGGGGACTCTCTTGGAGGTCAATGGTCGCGGCTACTGGGAAACCTTGGAGGAGAATTTAGACCGTTTGCGGGAGTTATATCAGGAGGGGGAAGATCGGATCGAAGGGATTAAGTAGTTGTTGAGTCATCAACCCTGTTTTGTCAACCTGAGAAATTTCAACGAATTTCTGCCATCACAGTCAACGAAACATCAATGTTTAACCTCCATTTGACAGAAGAGGGTTAAGTAGATACAGTAAGGGAACAGAATATTGCAACTAAAATATGCGATTTTCTATTCCCTTACACTTTATTTTGGAAATTTGATAAACTAAAAAATAATACTATACACTCTAATTCCGTTCGCATCAATCATTATGATAAGATTATCAAAATTGTATATTCGTAACTGTGGAGTTTTCTCAAATTACTTAATAGACTTTACGCAGAATGGAATTTCACAAGATTTAATATGTCTTTCCGGTGTTAACGGCTCAGGAAAAACTACGATTCTTGAACTAATTTTTAGTTTAGCTTCTTTTTTAATTCCAAGATTTCCTAGAAATAAGTTGTTCTTCGATCGATTAAAACCCCATATTTTAACAAGAACTGAGTTTGCACAACTCGATTTAATTATTGATGAGAATAAACTTTTGTCCTTGGTTTTAGGAGAAGAAGACGAAGTCCAATACGATGAAAATTATGAAAAATTACAATGTTTTGTAATAGTGCGTGAGGAAATAAAATCTATCATACAAAATATAGAAGATACTATAGTAAAAAGCCCAGAAGAAGATAAAGATTTTCAATTAGATGAAAAACTCCCAAATAAGTTGATTCGATTTTTAGCACAGTTAAAAGATGAAGAATCCGATACTTTTCAACAAGAAAAAAATATAAAAAATCAAGAGATATTAAATGATTTTTTCAAAGCAATAGAGAAGAATATAGATAAGGATATAAATTATTCTGACACTGTTCGTTTAACACTTCCCTACTTTTTTCTTTTTAATTCACATGATAGAGAAATTTTAGATATACGCTATACATCTGTACCTAAAAATAAATCAACCTATGAAATTGTATATTCATATAACCCGAAAAGGGATGATTTAGAAAAATTATTAGTTTTTTATGATTATGCTTATCCAGAAGAATATAAATCTTTAGTTACCTGGATCAATAAACATATATTGTCAGATCAAAAAATAGAAAAGATAAACAGACCAGATTTTCAGGTTGTACTGAAAACAGAACAAGGTAAAGAACATGGAATTGAACTGCTTAGTTCGGGTGAAGAAAGTTTACTAATATTAGCTATTCAAATACACTTAAAAGCATCAAAAGATTCAATCATTTTGATAGACGAAATTGATCAAAGTTTACATCCAGAATTTCAAGAAAAAGCCATCAAAATGTTGAGAGAACTTCAACAAGAGAAAGGATGTCAAATCGTTGTCACTTCTCACTCCGATATTATATGGAATGCTTTTGAAGAAAAATCTATAATCCGATTAACTGAAGTTTTAGAATAGTCTAATTAATCATGTCAAATAATTTCAAAAAAATTACTGGTGGCTTATATAGCTTCATCGAAAACGAAAGTGTTAGAAATGCTATTGATAACGCTGGTAGAAAAAAAATTGTATTTGTAGAAGGTTATGACGATCATGTAATCTTCAAGATTTTATTTCAAGAACAATCTGACAGAATAGCTTTTGTGACAGATATAGATTTAGAACCATTGGGAGGCTGCAAGCAAGTTCAAGAATATTTGAGGCAAATTGTTAAAAATTTGACTCCTATTCAACGTCAAAAATTTTTTGGTATTATTGACAGAGATTTTAGAACGGATGAAGAAGTCGAACAAGAAGTAAATAACAGCATTTATGATGGTAGGCTGTATATATTTAAAAACCGTTATACAGTAGAAAATTATTTTATTGACTCAGAAATTATATATAATTATTTATACGAAAAATCTGTTAATAAGAAGATATTAAAACCAATAATGAGGTCATTGACATTAGATGATATTGAGCGAATAATTGATACTTTTTTTGAAGAATATATCACTATCGCGGCTGGTAATTGGACTCTTTTAAAAAAAAGAACAGACTTTTTAAAAGATAATCAAATTACTTCCGAGCAATTCGTTGTAAAAAAAGTTGTAAAAAAAATAATCAAACGATCCCCTGAAATATCAGAAGAACGAATCAAAGAAACCTATTATAAATGTAAAGAATACATTCAAAATGAAATTGCAAACGACACAAACAATAGACCAAAGTATATAAAAGGAAAATATTTCTTTTTTTACTTAAACCAAAAATTAAAAGCAAAAGCAAAAGAATTAAAATCATCAATCAAATTCAACGAAATAGAATGTAGTAAAGGCCATTTAGCCAGAATATTAAAAGATAGGCTACCCAATGAATTATTTATGATTTTAGAATTTATAAATAATAAAAATACCACTGTATAAAGAACTGTAGTAAAAACTATGCAGGTGCGATCGCCTTTGATGAGAGAGTTTGGAGAGTACGATCGCCTTTACTGAAGGAATTTTAGGGAGATGCGATCGCTTTTGGTGGAGACTTGCTAAAATGATAGAGATGTGATTATCTATGAGACGCTACGCGAACGTTATTTACCCAAAATGCCAGTTCTAGAAACCCAGAAAATTGTAGACGAGATTAAACAAATTACTATTCCTGTCATTGACTACAGGGATGATTTTCTTGGCTTTTATCAGTGCATGAAGAAAAATATCGACGAACATCAAGATTTCATTCAAGAAAAATTAGGCTATATCGATCTGATTGTTGTTGAAGACTTGTATCAAGATTACAAGCGATCGCCTCTCACCGATGTAGTCATTCAAACAAAAGAACGAGATATTTTTAATATTTTTGTCTTTGGCGACTTTGAGAAAGACAATCAAATTATCTGGGAATTATCCGAAGTTTTTTCTGAGTTTGTTGCTGAATTCGTTATCTTACCAATTTTCACAAGTTTTCCTAAAAATCTGTTAGTGATGAATAGCGGTCGTATCATAGAACAAGTCAAAGGTGGAATTATAATCTATGAAAGCTAAAGAGACATACATCGAGATTGCAGAACGTTATATTAATAGTGCAAAACAGCAATTATCGGCTGAAATTGGGATTCATGAAGTGATAGGATTTACCTGCTATCATGCTTTAGAATCTCTGGCTTGTGCAGTTATCGTTCATTTTAAAAGTACAATTCCCCTAAATCACGAAACAAAATTGAAAATGTTTTTGATGTGTCGATCGCATTATCAATCAAATTCTGAATTTAATCAAATAAATTGAGAAGTGCGATCGCGTTTATTTGTAAATATCTCCGCGAGAACCAATTGCTGTAACAATGTATAACAAGTTTTGGGGATCTTCTAGAATCAAAACTCTATATTTACCAACCCTCAAATGCAAACCCAGACGACCTTTTAAAGGTTTCAGATCGACTCATATTCGATCTGCCAAAAGCAATTTCAGTGCTTTAACAATGCGTTCTTGTTCGGCTGGCTGTAACTTTTTTAAATAACGTTCGGCTGAGTTAAGAATATTTAAACTCCATTGTATTACTCCAATTTTCCCCCAAATAATTCTATCTCAAGGTCTTGGAGAGTTTTACCCGGATCGCGTCCACTAATATAATCTTGCCAAGCTGCATCGCTAATTGCAATTTCTTCTGGAGAAATAACCTCATCTGTTCCTTCAACTTCTACAGGAGTCGGAACGATCGCTTTCAATTCCTCAAATAGCCGAATTTGCTCGATAAGAGAAAGAGTTTGAACTTGATGGAGTACCTCAGTATAAGTTGTCATACAACAATATTTCTGTGCAAATTTACCATTTTCATTATATCGCGAAATTATCGGAGGCGATCGCCTTTGATGAGAGGGTTTTGAGGAAGTGCGATCGCGTTTGATGAGATGATTTTTAGAAATGCGATCGCGTTTGCTGAGATGATTTTAGGAAGTGCGATCGCGTTTTCTAAGAGGAGTTGAGGAAGTGCGATCGCGTTGGTTGGGATGGTTTTTAGGGAAGTGCGATCGCATTTGTGGAGAGTTTTGGAGAAGGGCGATCGCGTTTATGTGGAGACTTGCTAAAATGATAGAGATGCGATCGCCTATTCAAATATCGTAAATTTCCCGACGATGACCAATTTTGTGAACTGCAATGAGTTTCAACTCAGAATTAAAGGAATAAATTACTCGATAATCCCCCACTCTTAGCTTAAATAAACCTGCCAAATTTGCTGTTAATGCTTGCGGTGTAATTTGTTCAAAATTTTCAGCCAACCAACTAATTTTTGCGATCGATACGTTCTGCCACAACTTGACTCAATTTTTCTCGATCTTGTACAGCATTATCGGTTAATTCCACTGAGTAGCTCATTTTACCATACTTTCCTAAGCAACTGAAGAATGATTAGATTGTTCATTTTTGGTCTGTTTTAATGATTCTAAAAGCTGTTGTTTTACTTCATCGCGAATACTTAAACCTTCATCAGGGTCGCCAAAATACTCTTCTAGACATTGCTCAACTATATGCCGAATTAAATCTTGTAATTGTTCTACTGTCATGTCTTTAACTTGCACGGCTTTTGTCTCCAATGGAAGTTCCTGCCGTTATTTTAGCAGAGTGAGGAGAGTTTGGGGAAGTGCGATCCGCGAAGCGAGTACCCATTTGTTTAAACATTATCCCATTCATCATTACTAATTCCAGCTTGTCTCAAAATTTCCTTCACCAAACCCACCGAAATATCTTTATTTTTATGAGGATTAGGAATGCGAATTTTTTGTTCATCTTTCGTCATAAACTGATGCTTTCCTCCAGAATAGGGTCCAGTGTAACCTAATGCTCTAAATTTACGAATCAACTCTTTGCGAGAAATAACAGAAGGCATTTTTAAACTTCTATCTCCTCAATAATTTTCAATTCTACTCCATCGACAATCGGCAAAGAATCTCCATCTCTTAACTTTAAAAGTATCCATTCTTCCAAAACCTCTAACAAATCCGTGCGACATTCTTCTACCGTATCGCCATTTCCCCATACTCCCTCAAATCCCTCAATCTCAGCAAACCAAGACTTATCTTCTAATTGTTTATATTGAGTTTGCTTTAATGCGGCTTCACAGTACCTTAAAAACATAAATCCTCAAATTTTGCCTTGACGACATCTCAACCTTAACACAGAAAGGAATTGAAAGTGCGATCGCGTTTGTTGAAAGTATTTTGGGAAGTGCGATCGCGTTTGCTAAGAAGAGTTTGAAGAGGTGCGATCGCCTTTGATGAGAAGATTTTGAGGAGATGCGATCGCCTTTGATGAGAGAATTTTGAAGAGATGCGATCGCCTTTGCTGAGAGAATTTTGGAGGAGGTGCGATCGCCTTTGCTGAGAAGGTTTTGAGGAAGTGCGATCGCGTTGTTTGAGAATGTTTAAAAAAGCGATCGCCAGCTTGAATACGAATTCTAGCGCGAAGTTCTTCAGAAATAATATTGCGTTACAGAGAGAATCTCTAGCTGGAGGCGATCGCCTTTTTTTCATCCCAAATCGGGCGATCGCCAAAAGAACGAGAAGATTCAAGATGTTGCGCTAAAATTTGACAAAATTGAGGAAAATCAAAGCGTTCGAGGGCTTTTTGTCTGAGAATCTCCGGCTTGAAAAGCGTTCGGTTGGGATGGGTTCCTTGTAAAATTGCCATGAGATTGTCCGCGATCGCCTCTGTATCTTCGGGATTTACTAAACAGCCATATTTTCCATAATCCAACGGTTCTACAGTGCCATCGCGATCGCCGCCAAGAACGGGTTTTCCGCAAGCAAGTGCCTCTAAATAAACAATCCCAAATCCTTCCCCTGTACTGGGTAGGGCAAAAACATCGCAGAGATTGTAATGATCGCACAATTCCTCATCGGCAATAAACCCCGCCAAAGTCACGCAATCTTGCAAGCCAAGTTTTTCAACAAGATTTTGAATGCGAGGCAGATCGTCTCCTTTCCCCCCCAGAATATAACGGACATTGGGCATCTGTTGGCGAATCTTGACTAAAGCCTGGAGGAGGCGATCGTAACCTTTATATCGTGCCGATTTCCCCAAGCGGGTTACGGTTAAAATAGTCGGCTGTTCTGGGGTTAAACCATAGCGTTGCAGTAAATGAGATGGTTTGGGTGCGGGTTGAAATTCTTCGCTGAGAATGGTATTGGGTAAAATGACTACGCGATCGCGATCGAGATTTTGTTCCGCGAGGAGGCGATCGCGGGTATAGCGACTGACAGCCAGGACGCGATCGGCATGACGCAGGGCTTGTTGACGTTGGGGATGGGCGAGATCCCAGCCTTCCAAACCGTGGACGACGATCCAATAGGGGGTTCCTGTCAGCCGTTTCAGCCAATAGCAAGGAATGCCGTAGTTGAGATGAGTTGCAATAACGAGGTGCGGACGTTCTACAATTCCTGCGATAATCGTACTAACCAATAAAAGCAAACTTTGCAACCATCGCGGAAATTTGCCCAAACAAGTAAAGTGGGTTTGGGGTTGAACGGGAATATGAGGAGGGGAAGTGCGATCGTATTTGAGAAAAACTCGGTAACGGGCGTGAGGGTAAAGATGCTGTAAGGCTTGGAGAAAAAAGGTAGAATAGACTTGCATCCCTCCTTTAAATCCGAAAATATTGGGAAAGAGGAGGAGAAAACCAGGACGTTTGGACGGGGAATTGAACATGATGGAAATTTTGGGGAGATGTGAGATATTCAGCGATCGCCAAATTGATTCGAGAATAAAGACTTGAAATAAAGTGCAATATATTCTTTCAATCTCTTCTCTGGTCATCTCAAGGATTTTTATGCAGCCGATCGTCCTTTTTTTACAATTTGTTACAAAAAATCGAAAATATGGCTAATTCCTAAACCTTATTTTTGAGAATGAAGTCAACAATAAAATCTAGCCCTTGTTTGGTTTTCAGATTAGTAAAAATAAAAGGGCGATCGCCGCGCATTTTTTTTGCGTCTCTTTCCATCACCTGCAAATCTGCACCCACTAAAGGCGCAAGATCGATCTTATTGATAACTAATAAATCTGATTTGGTGATACCGGGACCGCCTTTACGGGGGATTTTATCTCCTGCGGCTACATCGATAACATAAATCGTTAAATCGACTAATTCTGGGCTAAAAGTTGCTGCTAAATTGTCCCCCCCACTCTCCAAAAACACAAAATCTAAAGGGGTAAATTTCTCCTCGAGAGATTCGATCGCCACCAAATTCATAGACGCATCTTCGCGAATGGCGGTATGGGGACAACCTCCCGTTTCTACTCCCAAAATGCGATCGCTTGGCAAAGCCTGCGATCGCACTAAAAATTGAGCATCTTCTTGAGTATAAATATCATTCGTCACCGCCGCAATTTGATACTTATCTCGCAATGCTTTACATAAACTATCTAATAAAGCGGTTTTTCCCGATCCTACTGGACCTGCAATGCCAATCCGAAAAGCTGTCATCGTTTTTGATTCCTCGTTACTCGTGACTCATCGTTTTTGAACTCCACTAATTCTCATTAAATCTGAGAAAGTTGGACAATAATCAGATTGTCCAAATGTTGAAGGAAGAACGGGATTTTTGCAAGTAAAATGGCGATAATTCATACAAAAACGATCCCAAGGGGCAAGTTGAACTCGAAATATTTTAATGAAAATGTTAGCAAGCCATATTGATAAAGGAATTTGGAAATAAATTCGCTTTCCCAGATACTGACACGCTTCCTGTATCATTTCCTGTAAAGTTATGGGTTGACTTCCCAAAACTAATTGTTTTAGATAAATATCATCTAATTGATCGATAACATTATAAGGAATAGGATTATCAACTAAATATCTAACAACATCGGCAATATCTTTGGCGTGAACAATATGAAAACTGCCATCAGCTTTGAACCAACGTGCTAAACCAACCCATTTCATTGCATCAACAAAACCGGACGAAATATGCGAATAAGGTTTGTCTTTACCATTGCCCCCAAATACTAATGTAGGAAATAATACAGTGATTTTATCCGCAATTTTTAGGCGAGGGAGTTGGGTTAAACAATCATATTTAGAACGAATATAATCTGTTCCCAATTCACTTGCTTCTTTGAGAATTTGATGATTGCGATCGAGAATACTCGCTGTAGAAAAATAAAGAACTTGTTGGCATTTATTAACATCTAACAAGTTCATTAAACGAGTTGTTTTAATAACATTAGTATCTAATACTTCCGATGCTCCTCCCCAGGCACTCGCTGCTAGAATGGCCACATCTATTGTTTTGAGTAAATCGGCAAAGCGATCGATTTCTCGTAAGTCCCCATGCAAAATATGAACCCCAGGACGAACTTCATAATCAAATCCTACTTTTTGAGGATTTCTAACCAGAAAAAATAGTTCGTGTTGAGTATTTTGAATTAAAGTTTCGGCAATATAGTGACCGATACAGCCACTCCCACCGGTGATAAAAATCCGCTTGGATGTCATTTTCAGTGAACAATAAACAAAGGGAACAGGCAAGAGGCAATAGGCAATGGGCAAGAGGCAATGGGCAATGGGCAATAGGCAATAGGCAATAGGCAATAGGGAACAGGCAAGAGGCAATAGGCAATAGGCAATAGGGAACAGGCAATAGCAAAAATCATGGGGGTTTGGAGACCAAACCCCTACCGCAAAAATTAGGCAAAGGTTAGTAGTTTATTCGCTTGTTTTGCTGTTTCAAAAAAGAAACGAACATTCTCTTCTGGGGTACCGGGTAAAACACCGTGACCGAGGTTAAAGATATGCCCTTTCGGTCCTGCTTTTTTAATCGTATCGAGAATGCGATCGCGGATAAAATCTTGAGAACCAAATAAGGCACCGGGATCCATATTTCCCTGCACTTTCATCTCCGATCCGAGGCGCTTTCTGGCATTGGCTATATCTACCGTCCAGTCTACGCTAATGATATCAACTCCTGATTGTCCCATGCGCTCCAGAACGCCGGCACTGCCACTAATATAAAGAATTAAAGGGGTGTCGGGATGAGTTTCTTTGACCAGTCGGACAATATGCTGTTGGTAGGGAAGAGCAAATGTATCGTAATCTTGAGGGCTGAGTTGTCCCGCCCAGGAATCGAACAATTGTACGATTTGCGCTCCGCTATCGATTTGAAAGCGCACATAAGTGGCGATCGCATCGGCGAGTTTGCTTAATAGTTTATGCAGAATTTCCGGTTCGGAAAAGGCCATCTTTTTAATAATGGCGTAGTTTTTCGAGCTTTTCCCTTCTACAGCATAGGCGGCTAGGGTCCAAGGAGAGCCGACAAAACCTAAAACCGTGGATTGGTTGCCCACTTCCTGACGCAGGGTTTGTAGGGTCTTTTTGACGAAGGGTAGCGCGGATTCGGGATCGAGGGGGTGAAGTTTGTCGATTTGTTCTTGGGTGCGAATGGGGGGATCGATCATCGGTCCCTTATTTTCTACAATATCAAAGGGAATACCGATACCGGGTAAGGGGGTCAGAATATCGGAAAACATAATTACGCCGTCGGGTTGAAAGGCGCGCCAAGGTTGTAGAGATATTTCGATCGCCAGATCGGCATTCTCCGATCGCTCTCGAAAACTAGGGTATTTGTCGCGCAAATCTCGGTAAACTTTCATATAGCGCCCGGCTTGCCGCATCATCCAGACTGGTGGGCGATCGGCTTGTTCTCCTTTAGCCACGCGCAGCAAAAGCGGTTCTTGGGTTGCCCCCATTTCTTTATTCTCCGTGTTCGGTTTACTAAATTTTTTTACTAATTTTTTTAGCAACTTTTCATTTTAAACACCCGAACAACTCCTTGTAAAGCAAATGGAGAAACCCATGCTGGAAAATCCCCTCGCAACTGCCATTGAATTAGCCAAAAAAGCTCATGCAGGTCAAGTTGATAAAGCAGGACAACCCTATGTTGAACATCCTTTGCGGGTGATGAATGTTTTGGAAACAAGAGAAGAAAAAATCGTTGGCGTTTTGCACGACGCGATCGAGGATTCCGATCTGACCTTGGCAAAGTTGCAAGTATTGGGTTTTTCTTCTCGCTGTATCGAGGCGATCGCGGCTATCACAAAACAGGCAGGAGAAGATTATCAGGCTTATTGCGATCGCGTTATGGCCAATGAAATGGCTTTAAAGGTAAAAATTGCAGATATGACTGATAATATGAACCTCGATCGCATTGCCCATCCCACAGAAAAAGATTATCAACGTCTGCAAAAATATCAAACGATCTTGCCGCAATTAAAAGCAGCCTTAAAAAAGAGGAATTAAAAAATAATCCCTCTTTTTAAGTTTTAAATTTCAGCGTAGGCGCGATCGATGATATGTTTTGCGATGGTTTGCGTTCCCGTATGCTCGTAATAATTGGTGGTCATATCGAGGAAAGCGGCCAAATAATCGAGTTTATCATCAGCAATTTCGATGTATTTACTCAAGTGTTCGGTAATGCGATCGACACTTAAATTTTTGGACTCGACAAAATTATTCATCCATCCCGTTACCGACCCAAAACTATTACCGATAAAATCCAATTTTCCCGAAGAATTTTTGCCTGGAATCATATCGCTAACTTTGCTAAAAGCAGGATTTTTTTCCAATTCATTAGCACTCAAACCTGCAATAGTTTCTTGCGCTTTTTGGATAAAATCTGGACCTAAAGGAATCATACCATCAAAACAAACCAGCGCCGCCATTCGCATAATTGATTCGCCGCCATAATCTGCCAAAGACTTGACAAAATCGCCGATATTATCCCCTGGAATTCCGTTAATCGAACAGAAAGTCAGTAATTCAACCACCAATTTCAGGCACAGATCGATACTTTGAGCCTTATCTGCTTTGGGAGTAATTGTGTTTAAAAAGCCGAGAAAACCGATTTTTTCTCCTACCTTATTCGCCATAGCCGCCGCCCCTAATGCAGTGCCAGTACTATCGATGGTTTGATAAAGCCATAACGCCCGTTGATAGCCTTCAGACTTGTCATTGTAGAGCCAAATCACCCGCTCGCCAATTTGATGAACGAGATCGTCGTCATCTTCCCCAGTCACCTGACGAATTGTGTTTTTAAAACCCACAATATTTTCCCATTCTCCAGGGACAACAAAATCGAGGGCGTTTAATGCCTTAACAGTAATATTCCCAGTAGGAAGATTATCTACAATTTCATAAAAAGGCTTACTCATGGTTTTCTCCAGTGTTTATTATGGGCATTTAATGTTACTTAACTAATTGGGCTAAACCGGAAAGATCGAATTTTTGCAACCAATCTTGGCGATCGCTTTCGCTAAAGGAAGTATCGCTAGACATGACTTGAATTTGCAAGCGATCTTTCACCAAAACTCCCGTTCCTTTTGTGCCTTTTTGAGCGACAGGATAGCCTTGAATTTTTTCTTTGCTACCTGCGTATTTTGTGGCAGAAGCGGGAGTGCTGATAATATCAGAGACCGAGAGTAAGGCGACTTCTTTACCTCCTTTTTTCAGCTTGGCTTGAGCAAATCCTTTCTTCTCTTGGGCGAAAACAACATCATAACCGTTCCCAGGTTTGGGAAAGAACTTGTTAAATTGTCCGCCTTTAATTGCATCTTTGGCAACAGCTTCGGCTTTACGCTGAGTGCTTTCTTTTTGCGTATCTTTGAATTCCTGTTTAGTTTCTTGTTTCGTTTGTCGTGTTGGTGGCGTATTGGCGATCGGTTTAACGAGGTTTTCTAAACCCGAGAGATCGAACTTAGCCAGTAATGCTTGGCGATCGCTTTCACTAAAAGACGCATCTCGAGAGAGAACTTTTACCTGAAAGCGGCCAACTAGAACCCCTGTACCTTTTGAGCCTTGACTCGCTGAAGGATACCCTTTAATTTTGCTCGTACTGTTAGCAAATTTATCTGCAGCCGTAGGAGTGCTGGCAATATCGGAAATAGAGATCGCGGCCAATTCTGTACCGCCTTTTTTCCACTTTGCTTGAGCAAATCCCGTTTTTTCTTGAGCATAGACGACATCATAGCCATTGCCAGGCTTAGGAAAGAACTTATTCAACTTCCCACCCGCTACAGCATTGTCAGCAACAGCGCTGGCACCTCGTGTGCTGCTTTCTTTCTGAATTTCCTTGAGGCTTTTCTGGGGAGAGGCTTGGGGGCTTTCAGGGGTTGTGGTTGTTGTGGTGACATTCTCCTGCTGGCTGTCTCGGTCTGCTTGTGCAAACTCAGAAGGCGTTGAGGTGCAAGCGGTAAAGCCAAACACCGCCAGCACAATAAAGATCGCGAATATCTTCTTCAATTTAAACAAGTGCATCTTCCCTCCGGTCAAAATTTAGACTTGTCTTCCATTGTCGCTTGCAATTTCTAGATTGACGCGATCCTTAACTTTCCTTTACTGGAAACAAAAAGCATAAAAGCATTTATTGATCAGCAAGCAAGATGCTTGCACGACTTCAATGAGATACTGTAGTGGGAGCGTCTCGCTCCCTAAATAGCGTCTCGCTCCCTAAATTTTGACTAAACTGCGTCAGTTCCGAAAAAGAAGAAAATAATGCGAATTTTACTTTATTCCTACAACTACTATCCCGAACCTATTGGTATTGCTCCCCTGATGACGGAGTTGGCTGAGGGGTTGGTCAAGCGCGGCCATGAAGTACGAGTTGTAACGGCTATGCCTTGGTATCCTAGAAGTGAGATTTACGAGCAGTATCGTGGCAAAATTTATCTGACCGAAAAGATCAATGGCGTTATTGTTCAGCGCTGTTACGTGCGATCGAGTAAAAAGCGGACATTTTTCAATCGTGCTTTATTTGAATTGAGCTTTATGGTTTTGAGCTTTTTTCAAGCATTATTTGCTCAATATAATCGGCGACCGGACATTTTGATTTTAACAGTTCCAGGGTTGCCTGTTGGCATTCCTGCATCGATTTTGGGTTGGATTTATAAGTGTCCTACGATTCTTAATTTACAAGATATTTTGCCCGATGCGGCGGTTCATGTAGGATTATTAACTTCCAAAACAGCAATTAAAGTTTTTACTCAGCTAGAGAAGTATAATTATCGCACAGCAACCAATATTTCTGTGATTTCCCAAGGATTTACAGACAATTTATTGGGGAAAGGCGTTTCCGAGGAAAAAATTACACTTATTCCCAATTGGGTTGATGTAGATTTTATTAAACCTTTATCAAAAGAAGATAATTATTTTCGTCGCGAGAATGAATTAGAGGGAAAATTTATTGTTTTATATTCGGGCAATATTGCTTTAACTCAGGGTTTAGAAACGGTTATCGATGCAGCAGAATATTTACAAGATATTGCTAATATTGCAGTGGTGATTGTGGGAGAAGAAAGGGCATTAGAAAAACTGCAAGAATATTGTTTAGAAAAACAGGTTAGCAATGTTACATTAAGACCATTTCAACCCCGAGAAAGATTGCCGGAAATGCTTTCATCAGCAGATGTTGGTTTAGTGATACAGAAAAAGAATGTAATTTCCTTTAATATGCCTTCCAAAATTCAGGTTTTATTGGCAAGTGGTCGTGCAATTATTGGTTCTGTTCCCAATACGGGGACGGCTGCAAATGCGATTCGTAATAGTGGGGGTGGGATTGTAATTCCGCCAGAAGATCCCCAGGCTTTAGCTGATACAATTCGCGATTTATACAATCATCCAGAGCAGGTTAAACTGTTAGGAGAAGCTAGTCGCCAGCACGCGATCGCCAATTATGCCTTTTCTACAGCGTTAGATCGCTATGAGGCATTATTTGAGAAATTATTAGTACAAAACAAGAAAAATTAATCTTGTTTGGGAAGGCGATCGCTTTTCTTAGGGGTTGGGAGGAGATGCGATCTCTTTACGGGATATAGGTTTACGAGCTACTCAATCTTCGGAAGTTCCATCCAATAAAGCATTTCTCTTTTCTTTACGTTCTTGAGATCGCTTATTAGTTCCATATACAAACACACTCACTAAAGAAACTAATCCTCCACTTGCTAGTACGCCTCCTGCCAGATCATGACCCTGAATGATGATGTAAGCGCTAGTGCCTAAAAATAAACAAGCAATAACAAAACCTAAAATGAGTCCTGTCCACGAGCGTTTTGCATCTCCAAAAATAACAACTTTTTCTAATTCCATACGATGGTTGGATTGCCGTTCAGTTAAATCAAATATTCTCGTAGCTAAACCCGGTATTACGATATCATAAGCCTTAAGAATTTCAGGGGGAGGTAATGGACCAGAAAAACTTC
>NZ_JAYGHV010000009.1:0-36766 GCF_034932145.1 Spirulina sp. 06S082
TACCCAAATCAAAGATTATGGGTAGCGCTTGGGGGATGGCGAATTTAGTTCGCCATATCCAACCAAGTAAGAGAGGGACTGCGCTCGACATTTTGTTCAACCTCGTAAAAACCCAACTCTTGACTTTCGCTAATGAGTCGATCGAGGTTCATTTTTCTCTCATTATCTCGCTTTTGCCGATAGCTTAAAACATCCTCAGTTTTAACCCGGCGATGAGAACCAATTTTCGTAAAGAGAATATCTCCTCGATCCAAAAGTTTATAGAGATGCGGACGAGAGATATTCAGCAAATTTGCTGCTTCTTGAGTCGTCAAAAGATGTTCTTGAGGAAGAATAGTCACTCCCTTTCCCTGAGTTAAAAGTGGCGTGACTTGCCGTAAAACCTTGTAAATCGATTCTGGTAAAGGAATTTCCTCACCATCCATGCCCATCAATTTAGGGTGCGCCTTCTCCAATAATTGGGTAAAACGCACCAAGTCTTCAGAATCAGGTTGCGGTTCAAAAACTGGGGTATTGATTGAGGGACTCGCAGTCATGGCAGATATAAACTTAACTGTAATAAGTGTAACATGAGAAAAATCACCTCGAATTCTTTTGGAGAAAACGCAGAAGCGATACGGCTAAAGCCACACTCCGCGATCGCATTTTCAAGAATCAAGAAGGAGAATCAGGATCGATATTCAACTGCTTAAAACTATTAGGCAAAGGGAGTATCTTTATAATTAACCTGCCCGCCCTAGCGGTCTGTCATCCCAAAAATGGGCGCATTGCGATCGCCTAATGTCAAACTTAAGGTCAAAAATCTTTACAATGGTGTATGATGGTTGGAGATCGAAACTTAATTTAGTTCACGGTTCTGACGAACTGTTCTAAAACGATCTGAGAATCTTCAAGAAACCTATACTCATTCGCTTTGCGGTTAGTATAGCGGGATGTCACTAGCGAGAATTACTTTTCGATCGCGCTGTTTTGGGGGAATACAATACCGCTCGATCGAGCCAGATCAATCAATCACTACTCCTGTTCACTTCTCCTGTAGGCATCCAAACCAAACGCTACAAAATTTTGATTCAAGAACCTGCGGGGGAAGATGTAGCGTCATGTCAACAAATCTAGATAAACCACTCCGTCAGTGTAGCATCGGGAAATTGTCCCAGTATTATACAGAATCGGGGGTTAGCCTCTCAGATCGCCATCAGCGCAATTAAAGCGATCGCCAATCGATCGCCGATTGACTATTCCCAAAATTGATTAAGTTTCGTAAACTAATAGCCAACGAAAAACATAACGAGTTACATATGACAATTTCGTTCAAAAGTCTGGGACTGTCCGATATACGCATCGAGCAACTCGAAGCAATTGGTTTTGAAGAGCCGACGGAAATTCAGGAGCAAGCCATCCCCATATTATTGGCAGGACAAGATGTAGTAGGACAATCACAGACGGGAACCGGTAAAACAGCAGCCTTTTCGCTGCCCATTCTCGAGCAAATCGATCCCAATGCTCGGACAGTTCAGGCTTTGATTCTGACTCCCACGCGAGAACTGGCACAACAAGTCACCCAAGCGATCGATGATTTTTGGGGCAACAATAAACCCTCTCATAACCGCGATCGCCTGCGGGTTCTGACCGTGTGCGGGGGTCAGTCCATCGAACGGCAAATTCGCAGTTTACAACGGGGGATCCAGATTGTTGTGGGCACCCCTGGACGGGTCATTGACCTGTTAGATCGCAAAGATTTGCTTTTAGATACTTTACGTTGGGTCGTATTGGATGAAGCCGATGAAATGTTAAGCATGGGCTTTATCGATGATGTCAAGAAAATCCTCAGACAAACCCCTGACGAACGCTGTACAGCTTGTTTCTCGGCAACAATGCCCGCAGAAATTCGCAAGTTAATCGATCGCTTCCTCAAATCCCCCACCACGGTTTCCGCCAAACAGACCAAAGCGGCCCCGTCTCGTATCGAACAGCGAATCTATAATATCCCCCGAAGCTGGCCAAAGATTAAGGCATTACAGCCCATTCTGGAAATGGAAGAGCCAGAAGCCGGTATTATTTTCGTTCGCACCAAACGGGCGGCGGCGGAAGTCACCAGCAAGTTACAATCGGCGGGACACAATGTAGATGAATATCACGGCGATTTGAGCCAAAGTCAGCGAGAACGCTTAGTACACCGTTTTCGCAATAGTCAGGTGCGCTTAGTGGTAGCGACAGACATTGCCGCCCGAGGCTTGGACGTACAGGATCTCAGCCACGTGATCAACTACGATCTCCCCGATAATTCGGAAACTTACATCCACCGTATCGGTCGGACGGGACGCGCGGGCAAAACCGGAACGGCAATTTCTCTGATTCAACCCATGGATCGCCATTTGCTGCGGCGGATCGAAAATCGCTTGCATCAAAAACTACCTGTCAGTCGCATTCCCTCGCGATCGGATGTAGAAACCCGCCGCCTGGAGAAACTCAAAGAGCAAATGAAAGAAGCCCTATCGGGAGAACGCATGGCCTCTTTCCTCTCCACCGTGAAAGAATTGGGAGAAGAATACGATCCCCATGCGATCGCGGCAGCGGCCTTGCAAATGGTTTACGACCAGTCCTGTCCGAGTTGGATGCAGGGAGACTGGGAAGTTCCTTCTGAGGACTTTTCTAAGCCTGTTAAGCGCGGTGGTGGTGGTAATCGCGATCGCCGTTCGTCGAATAAGCGGTACGATCGCAACGATCGCTCCTCTCGTCCCTCTCGCGGTCCCGTTGAAATGCCCAAAAAAGTACAACTCTCCGACCGAGTAAAGTAGGGATTGTAGAGTTTAGAAATTCTGAGTTATGACTTACGCAGCTAAGGAGCGAGACGCTCCCACTACTGTATTGTTAGGGTAGTGCGGGCATCCTGCCCGCTAATGCGTAAGTCCTATCACTCAGAATTCCTTCAAGATTCTGCCGTCTCCAATCAAAAAAATGTCACAATGGGAAAGATAGGATCGTCAATCTTTCCTATTTTTTTGTTAGTTTTCTCGATCGGTCATTTAACGTCAACATTTAACGTCAATTGTGGTTTTAAGTCCTTCTACTGCCCCGGTTTCTCGCTCCAATAACAACGCCGATCGCCCTGTTTTGCGCTGGCGCGGTCTGATTGAAACCTATCGCGCTTTTTTGCCAGTTAGCGATGCAACTCCCGTTGTCACCCTTTTGGAGGGCAATACCCCTTTAATTCCCGCCCCGGCGATCGCGCAACGGATTGGTCGGGATGTCAAGATTTTTCTTAAATACGACGGGTTAAACCCAACGGGAAGTTTTAAAGATCGGGGCATGACCATGGCTTTGTCTAAGGCCAAAGAGGCTGGAGATAAAGCCGTAATCTGTGCTTCTACGGGAAACACCTCGGCTTCGGCGGCAGCTTATGCGCGTCGGGCGGGAATTCGGGCTTTTGTGATCGTCCCCGATGGCTATGTGGCTTTAGGGAAAATGGCTCAAGCACTTTTATACGGTGCAGAAGTGATTGCTATTGAGGGTAACTTCGATCGCTGTTTGGAAATTGTCCGCAAGATGTCTGATAACTATCCTGTCACTTTGGTTAATTCTCTCAATCCTTATCGCTTACAAGGGCAGAAAACAGGCGCTTTTGAAATCATTGATAATTTGGGAGATGCACCGGACTGGTTGTGTATTCCCGTGGGTAATGCGGGCAATATTTGCGCCTATTGGATGGGATTTTGCGAGTACCGCGAACAAGGATTTAGCAGCCGCTTACCGAAAATGATGGGCTTTCAAGCGGCGGGATCGGCACCGATTGTCATGGGACATCCTATTGCTTCTCCCCAAACTGTCGCCACGGCAATTCGAGTGGGAAATCCTGCCAGTTGGCAAAAGGCGATCGCGGCACAACAGGAATCAAAGGGGGAAATTAAAGCCGTTACCGATGAGGAAATTTTAGATGCTTATCGGATTTTAGCGAAGGAGGAAGGGGTATTTTGTGAGCCTGCGAGTGCGGCTTCTGTGGCAGGATTGCTACAAGTCAAAGACCAAATCCCAGCAGGGGCGACTATTGTTTGTGTCTTAACGGGAAATGGTTTGAAAGATCCCGATGCGGCGATCGAATATAGTCACAATAAAATTCATTCTGGGGTTGGATCGGATTTAGAAAGTATTGCGAAAGTAATGGGATTTTAGGTTTTTTGCGCGATCGCCTGTCAATTCAAAATTATCAATTCAAGGGGGTAATAACTTCTCCCTCTCCTAATCTCGTTTCTCCGCGAATCATTGCTAACTGCGATCGCCTTAACGCTTCGGCTTTTATGGGTGCCTCTTTTAACTGTTCATAAAAAGTAGTCATTAGTCCAAATGTTCCCGAATCGCTCACTTGCCATTACTTTTTTGGTCATGAATCCCGTCACCCTGCTTCGGCAGGTTTTTTTTCTAACTTTTTCAGCAAACCCTAAGTAGTACGACGGGCTTCGACAATATCGTATAACCATGCCTCCAGCCGATCGCCTAATGCTTGTAAAGAATATTCTCTTTCAGCTTGTTGACGACAGGCGGCGCGATCGCATTCATCAATGCGTTCAATGGCAGCAATTAAGCCCTCTACGCTGTCAGGTTCGACTAAAAAGCCCGTTCGACCCTCCCGCACGATTTCCACGAGTCCGCCGCGCTTATAGGCGATAATGGGAACGCCGCAGGCCAGTGCCTCGATCGCCGCATTACCAAAAGCCTCGGTCCAGCGAGGAGTCATTAAAAGGGCGCGGCATTTTCCCAATTGTGCCTGTAATTCTTCTGTAGATAAAAAACCCTGATGTTCAATAGGTGCATTCGGATACCGATCCTGGATTTGCTGCCAATAGTCCTGGCGATCGATCTTGCCAAAAATTTGCAACGGAATGCCCGTCTTTTGGGACGCAAGTACTGCATCTTCGAGGGCTTTTTCCGGGGAAATGCGAGCAACCCAAGCTAAAGTATTATCAGGCTGCTCGCAAAATTGGTATTTTTCGAGGGCGATCGCGCTACTCAAACAGCGAGGATTGACAATCTCGGGAAAGGTTTCTGCCTGAGCGCGGCTATAAAATGCTAAAGTTTCGGGAAAAACCCGCCAGGTTTCGGCGATCGCCCGATCCATTGCCGTCGTCAACGATCCCATACTCACTAAATGAGCAATGGGACAAGTAAAAAAAGGCGTTAAATAAAAAGGCAGCCAATCATAGGCAAAATTGACAATTAAATCAAAGCGATCCTGCACGGTTCTGGCATAATCCCACATTTGTTCGAGAACGGAATTTTCCGGTAGGATAATTGGATTATCTCGCTTTTGAGTTTGGGCGGCAATTTGTAGAGATCCCTCAATTTCCTTCACCGGAAAGCCTTGTAAGCGGGAATCCTTGGGGGCAATAATCTTGATCTGATGTCCCCGTCGCTGCAATTCTTCAGCAAAATTCTTTAAAGTGAGTTCCACCCCACCTCCCAATCCAGAACCCAAGGCACCGACGGGGGTAGAGGCAAATAATAATTGTAATTTTTTGGCTTCCTTATTCATGGTTGCGATCGCTTGGCAGCATCCGAATGTGACTTAACTGACCCAATGCCCATTTTGCGGTTTCTTGCACCTCTGGATCTGGGTCATCGGTGGCATAGTAAATCAATTGGCTTAATTGAGCAATCAACTCGTAAACGCGGGTTAAATCGCGAATGGCATTTTTTCGGACTTGGGCATTATCATCTTGCAGGGAGAGTGCTAAAGCGCGATTCATGGGTTTGAGGGTGCGGGTGCCAATTTGGGAGAGTGCCTCTAAAATCAGGGATTGTTGTTGAGAATCTGACTCTAAAAGTAAGCCCACGAGAGGTTGTACTGCCCGCGAGTCTGACCGTTGCGCTAATTCCCAGATTGATTTCTTGCGGGTGTCGGGATCTGGGGAGTGTAACTCGCGAATGAGTTCTTCAATCGGATCTAATTTAACTAAGGGCAAATTCGGGCGATCGCGGGGGGGAATTGCTGGCGGAATGTTACTGTTTGCAACAAAGGAGGAAGAAGGTGCCGCAGTTTCGTCCCAACTATCAGGAATTTCTGTGTGAGAAGAATTTGGGACAGTGAGGAAGGGTTTGGCGAGGTCTACGGTATGATGGTCATCTGCTTTAACGAAGGCTTCTGCATCCTGAAAGGGTTCTGTTGCTGAGAATAATTCTGATTCTGGGATTTCCTCTTCGTCGATCGCCTCAATTTCCTGCCAATCTTGTCGATTTCCCTGATTAATATAGCGCAATAGTAAAAAGATCGCCCCACCTAACCCTAATAGCGTTACCAGTCCTCCGGCACCGATCGCAGCAAGGGCTTTTTTGCTGGGTCTCCTTTTGCGCGGTGGACTCGATCTTCTGGGGACGGGAATATTTTGAATTTCTCGCAATTTATCGAAGGCAGCTTCATCGAAAATTCCTGTGGGTTCTAATTTCTGACTGGTTTGAAATTTAGCCACTGCTTCTTTAGTTTTTTCATCATACTTGCCCGTCGCATCCCCTTCGTAGTGACCGAGTTGCTTGAGTCGGTTTTGCAATTCCATGACGATATCCCCTTCATCTCCTGGTTTGAGTTTAGAGGGATTTTTAGGGGAAGGTGTTGTTGGAGAAGGGGTTTCTGCTTGGGCAATCGAGGGGGATTCTGAGGGGGATTGAGCTAAAGCCATTGGCATATTAGCACTGCCAAGGGTTGCGCCACCACAAAGTAGTGAAAATAGGAGGAAGGAGAAAATGCGATCGCCAAACATTCTTTAAAGGGATAAATGATGAGGGATGAATGATCGGGGAACAATAAAATTGTTTCCCTTTAGCAGAGCAAAACAACACCCAGGATTAGCTGTGACAATCTTAGCGCGAGGATTGCGTAAAAGGGATGGATACGAAAAAAAACGGGGGAATGGGTTTGGAGACCAAACCCCTACGGTTCTGAATCGGTTACTGTGATGGGAAGAGGTGGGGAATTTTCTATTGGAAGAGAGGGGAAGAGGTGGCGATCGCGGAAATTCTGCCAAGTACGATGGAGGCGATCGCGTTGATTAATCAGGTAAATACTAACAAGAGTTAAGGTGACTCCTACCCATTCAAGAGGACTGAGAATTTCTGAAAGGAAAATATTGCCGAAAATAAGGGCAAAAATTGGGGTTAGGAAAGTTAGAGAGGTAAAACTGGTGAGATTGCCTTTAGAGGCGATATAGAAAAATAAGGCATAGGCGATCGCGCTACCAAATACCGTCGAATAGGCTAAGGCCAGCCAGCCATTACTGTCAATATTAACCCATTGATTTTGCTCCCAGAATGCTGACATGGCAAACAGGGGTAAACCGCCTAAAATCATGTGCCATCCCGTCGCAACTACCGGATCGGCATGGCGACTGACATAACGGATGCTAATGGTCCCCAAAGCCATTGAGAGGGAAGCACAAAGCATCAACCATTCCCCACTGTTGAATAAGTTCCCTCCATGAGAGAAACCGGAGAAAGAAAAATGCGTTAATCCCTCGATAATCCATTCATCGGGTAAACCCACAAAACCAATGCCAATAACGCCGATCGCCAATCCCAGAAAGCCCCAAAACCCGATCGCTTCTGCAAATAACCAACTTGAAAGTAAGGCGATCGCGATGGGTTGGGAGTCGATCAGGGTAGACCCCAAACCCGCGCCAGTTCTCATTAATCCCTCGGCCAGAAAGCCTTGAAACATTAACCCATCCAAGAGGGCAAAAATGCCAATCCACCCCCAAGCCCGCCATGTTTTCGGTTGTGGAAGTTTGAAAATTGCGGCGACGGCTAAAATTAGGATTCCGGCGGGGAGAAGGCGAAAACCCGCCATAAACAAGGGCGTTGAGTCAGCAATAACGCCTTTCATGGCGACCATTGCCGTCCCCCACAGGAAAAACGGGGATATGAGAATCAGGGGGGTAAGAAGGGGGTTTTGGGTACTGGATTGGGCTTGCATGAAGGACAATTGAGTTTCTTTGCTCCATTGTAAGCAAATATTGAGTTTTGTTACAGTCCTGAGAAAATTTACAGAAAAATTATGGCAAGGTACGCGATCGCGATCGAGACAAAAAATGAGAACAATATTACTGTTTTATCGCAAAAATTGTTGGCTGGTAATTCGTGTTATCGATTCTCTTTTGAGCCATTTTTTGATAGGTTTCAACTAATTCACAGCCAATAAATTTCCGATTATTTTTGATAGCAACAACACCCGTTGTTCCCGAACCTGTAAAAGGGTCAAAGACAATATCATCCATTTTTGTTGAAGCAAGTAGACAAGTCTCAACTAATTGTTCAGGATAGACCGCAAAATGTGCATCTCTAAATTTTCCTAACGGTATTTCCCAAACCGTTCTTTTGTTTCTCCCTTGAGGATGAAAGGCTTGATCCCAACGACCATTATGTAAGTTTTGGTTTCCTTCATTTTTACCTTGTTCTGGCGTACCATTTTTTTTACCCAGATGTTTTCTTCCTCCTCTCATTTTTGATTCTGAACTAAATGTTACATGAGGTTCTCTAATAGAGTCTGCGTCATAATAGTAATCAGATGTTTTTGAGAAAAGGAATATATATTCATGATCGGTTGTTGGTCTATTTTTAACTGATGATGGCATAGCATTGGGCTTTTTCCAGATAATATCACTTCTAAGCATCCACCCCTTATCCTTGAGAGCAAATGCAACGCGCCACGGAACACCTAATAATTCTTTTTTTCGATAAGTATCTCCCAAATTTAGCCATAAAACTCCCGTGTCTTTTAATTTAGATTTAATTACTTCAAAACAAAAAGTAAGATTCTTGATATATTCATTTAGGTCTTTTTCTCTCCCTATTTCATCTTGACTTAAATCTTCTCCTGAGTATTTTCTATGACCAAAATAAGGAGGGCTAGTAATAATTGACTGAAAATAATTATCGGGTATTTTTTCATAAGTTTTTCTGATATCTCCCAGAAGAACTTGATTAATGATATTATTATAATTTACCTGCTTAATCATGATTAAGAATTCCCTCAATATACTTGTTTAAATCTATCTGTGTCGCCTCATCAAATCCTTGAAATTTGTTTGGACTCATGTTGAAATGAAAAATTAAATTTATTCGATTATTAATATTTCCCAATTCAGATGCTGACCAATTTTGAGCAATAATTACTGCCATGATATAATAGGTATTCGCATCCTCTTGAAGTTCGTGAATTGCAGCAATTAAATCCCTTGTAAATATATGTGCATGACCTCCACCTTCAGTTTCTCTTGTTTTTATTGGTATTAATAAGATTTCGTTAGCTTTACCATTTTTGGGGACGAGTTCTACAGAAACATCAATAGTATGATTACCTATTTTGATTTGTTTAGGAGCAATCTTAATCTTTTTATATTTTCCATAGTTTCCATATATAGCAAAATAGTTTTGAAAAGCTGTAACTATAGCAGTTCTCACATTTGCTTCTAAGTGATGTCCTTTAATGCTTCTTCGAGATCCTTCGAGGCGATCGATTATAACTTCTCTCACCGTTAACCAATCGAAACTTTTAATATGATTTTTATACTCAAAAATAAGTTCTACGAGTGTATCCGTTTCAGCTATGACTTTTTCAAGTTTTTCTAATTTACGCATTCGTGAAATTAAGGGTGCAAGTCTTTGCTGAGGTGCATCTCTAATTACCCAAGAAAAAAAATAAAAGCACGCTTTTGGATGTGGATATACCCTTCCTACTCCATCAAATAAAAGCGGTCTTTTTTCATCAGTTTCGCTATAACAATTTAAGATTATACTAGAAAGAGTATTTTTTGTTGAGTTCATCAGTATATCATGAAGTGATTTGTGAGAACTTGTTTGCTTTTTTGCTATTCTTTCAACCCAATCATAAAAAGGTTTTGCTTGGTCAGCTAGTTTCGATAGCTCGACCAATCTATAATGAGTAATATTGACCTGATGTACAATTAGTTCATTCATTGATTTAATAAAATATTGGCATATTGTATCACGTATGAGGGAATGAAATCAATTTTTAGTGAACGTAAAAAATAAGACGGTAGAAACATAAACATTATAGGATTGACGATCGCCGCGATCGCATCTTGTTTAACTCCGCCCTCGCCCAGAGAAATTCAGTAACGGGTAGAAGATTTGCATTCTCCAGAATATACTCCATATAGATGATTGATAATTGATAATGACTGTAGAAGCGTGGACTTTTCTTTTTGTTACCCTTTCCTTTTTGATTTATACCTATATTGGCTGGCGATCGCGGATCCGAGATAGCGAAGGCTTTTTTGTGGCTGAAAGAGGGGTTCCCGCCATTGCCAACGGCGCTGCAACTGCCGCCGATTATATGTCTGCTGCCACCTTTATCTCTAGCGCTGGGTTGATTTCCTTTCTTGGTTATGATGGTTTTATCTATATCGTCAGCATCGGCGGGTTTGTTCTCCTTGCCTTGCTGATTGCCCCTTACCTGCGAAAATTCGGACAATATACCGTCCCAGATTTTATTGCGACTCGCTATTACTCCAAAGCTGCCCGCATTATTGCCGTGGGGATATCCATTATCATTTGTGTGACTTACGTTGCCGGACAAATGCGCGGCGTGGGGATTGTCTTTAGTCGCTTTCTGCAAGTTCCCATTAGTGCAGGAGTCGTTATCGGCATGGCGATCGTTGGTTTTTTTGCCATTTTAGGGGGCATGAAGGGCATTACTTGGACCCAAGTGGCACAATATGTCGTCTTACTCACCGCTTATTTGATTCCAGCTTGCGCGATCGCCTGGATCTTAACGGGAGATCCCATCCCCCAATTGGCCTTTGTTTTTGGAGATATTACGGATAAACTGAATGCGATTACTCTCGATCTGGGGTTTCACAACTATACTCAACCCTTCGTTAATAAATCTGAACTTGATATTTTGTTTATTACGATTTCTCTCTGCTTGGGATGTGCGGGACTCCCTCATGTTATTGTCCGTTTCTATACCGTCCCTAGCCCTCGGGCGGCAAGATATTCGGTGGGTTGGGCGGTGCTATTTATCGCCCTTCTCCTGACCACAGTTCCCACGGTGGCAGAATTTTCTCGCTACAATCTCATTACCAGTTTGCACGACAAAACCCCCACGGAAATTCACGCTTTAGACTGGGCTGTAAAGTGGGAAAATACGGGTTTATTAGGATTTGATGACAAGAATCAGAATGGGCGCATTGAATTAACCCCAAATCAGGACAGCAACGAAATAAGCATCGATCGCGATATCGTCTTTCTCTCAACCCCAGAAGTCGCCCAACTCGCCCCTTGGACGATCGCCCTGGTTGCAGCAGGAGGATTAGCGGCTTCTCTTTCCACGGCGGCGGGGTTATTATTAGTTATTTCCAGTTCTATTGCCCACGATATTTATTATCGCCTCATTGACCCCGAGGCTTCTGAAGAAAAACGGGTCATGTTAGGGCGAATCATGGTCTGCGTTGCGATCGCCATTGCGGGGTATTTTGGTATTAATCCCCCTGGATTTGTGGGAGAAATTATTACTATGTCCATCGGTTTTGCTGCGGCAAGTTTCTTTCCGGTACTTTTGTTAGGAATTTTTGACAAGAGGACGAACAAAGAAGGGGCGATCGCGGGAATGCTGGTGAGTTTTATTTTTACTGCTGTCTATATTATCGGCGAACAGTTTTTGGGGATGTCTCCCTGGTGTTTTGGTATTACTTCCCAAGGGATCGGTGCAATGGGTGCAATTTTGAATTTTATTGTTACCTTATCTGTTTCGCGTTTAACTCCTCCTCCTCCCTTAGATGTGCAGCAATTAGTCGATGATTTGCGATCGCCGGAAGATGCCCCTTTTGCCCTCATGGATATCGGCGAAGAACAGTTAGATTAATCTAGATTAATCATTTTCTAATCCCATAATACGGCGATAATGTGCCTCTACTTTCTCCGTTGTTACAGATTTGCGATCGCGCGTCCAATCGCTATATTTAAACAGGTCTTGGCGCAATTTCTCCAGGTCGATATGAGTGAGTTTACCTGCTGCAACGACGCGATCGCCATTCACCCAAACGCTATCAACAACCTGGTTGGGACGACCAAAAACTAACAATCCGATGGGATCGGTACGGGGTAGTAAAGATAAATTAGTTAGATCGTAAAGCACGCAATCTGCTTTTTTACCTACTTCTAATGAGCCGATTTTATCATCTAAATTGATTCCTGTTGCTCCTCCTAAAGAAGCCATTTTTATTGATTCTTGCGGATCGATCCAGTGACGATACTCAAAATCGGTAATATTGTGCAGCATCGTGCCAATTTTAATCGCTTCTAGCATATCTTGACCATCACTGCTGGCGGCTCCATCGCAACCAAAAGCAACATTAACCCCTGCTTGACGATATTTTAAAATCGGGGCAATTCCACTCCCCAATCGTAAATTACTTAATGGGTTATGGACTACCGTTGATTGGGTTTTCGCCAAGCAAGAAATATCATCATCATTCAGCCAAATGCAATGCGCTAAAGAAGTGCGATCGCTTAAAAAACCAATCCGATCTAAATATTCTACTGCCGTACAAGCATATTTTTCTTGGGCGAGTTTCTCCTGTGCCTTCGTTTCGAGAAGATGAGTATGGCGACATAAATTATAGCGATCGCTTAACTCAATACAGCCTTTAAATAAAGCATCTGAACATAATTGCGTTCCCGTTGGTGCTGTCATAATACTAACACCAGTTTCGGGATGATGGAACTTTTCAATAGCAGCTTGCAACAACTCTAAAACCCACTCTGTTGTCCAACAACCGTCTTTAATTTCTCGGTTTTTACCCCCATCGGGAATACCTTCTTCCAGATCGCGATCGTAAATCAATGGACCAATAAATGCCCGAATACCAATCTCTTGATAACCGCGTACAGTTGCTGCAATTGTCTCCATTTCTTGCCCTGGAATGAGGACTAAATGATCGACAACGCAAGTTCCTCCTGATAATAAAGTTTCTGTTGCAGTACCTAAAGCACTGAGATAAATTTGCTCTATTTCTACTGGCGGAAAATCATAGAGTTGCGTCAACCATAATTCTAAAGGATAAGGGGAAATTAACCCGCGCTGCCACATTTCTGAAGAGTGGGTATGGGCATTGACAAAACCAGGTAATAATAACTTATTTGTTCCATCAATAATAGTGCCTTTGGCTTCGAGATCGGGTGCAATTTTGGCGATCGCATCTCCTTCAATTTGCACGTCAACGCGAACATATCCCGTATCTGTAGAAATCAAAACATTTTGAATGGTAAAATTCATCTCAATTATCAATTATAGTAAAGATTATCCTTAGTATAGGCAGATCGTAACCTGAATCAAAATCAGAAAATTCAGTCAAATTGCCAATCGCAAAATTATGAATCAATCTTTACATATTTTAGGGACTCCTCCCAATGCTTGGCAAGTGAATGCAGAAATTGCCGATATTACTCGTCCTCCTTTAGAATCCAAGGTTATCACATTACCCACAGAGACAAAACTCCTACGCTTAGATTTAGCCAAAGCTGCTTTGCTAGTTATTGATATGCAGAATGATTTTTGTCACCCTGATGGTTGGTTAGCGAGTATTGGAGTCGATGTGAGTCCAGCGCGATCGCCCATCGCACCCTTACAAAATTTATTACCTTTATTGCGATCGCAAAATGTCCCCATTCTCTGGGTAAATTGGGGTAATCGTCCCGATTTGCTTAATATTAGTGCCGGAATTCATCACGTTTATAACCCTACAGGAGAAGGAGTCGGCTTGGGAGACCCTCTCCCTAAGAATAACGCCCCAGTTTTAATGGCTGGAAGTTGGGCTGCTGCGGTGATAGATGAGTTATCACAAAAACCAGAAGATATCTGCATTGATAAGTATCGCATGAGTGGATTTTGGGATACTCCCCTCGACAGCATTTTAAAAAACTTAGGCAAAACGACGCTTTTCTTTGCTGGAGTCAATATCGATCAATGCGTAATGGCAACGTTACAAGATGCTAATTTTTTGAGTTACGATTGTATTTTATTACAAGATTGTAGCGCGACAACTTCTCCTGAATATTGTTTGCAAGCAACGCTTTATAATGTCAAGCAATGTTTTGGGTTTGTGACTGATTCTCAGACCTTGCAAAAAAGTATGCGGGGAATGATGAATGATGAAAAATAGACAATTTTTTAAACCCAATTTTTTTACTAACTCTATCACCCACAATTAACCATGACTTTATCTCTAGATAAAATCGCCGATCGCTGTAGTATTCCAACGCAGTGCATGATTCCCACGGTTAAATCTCCTCAAGATTATATCGCTTATCGTATTAGCCCTCATGATACAAATCGTTTGGCGATCGTCTTCGATCCAGAAATAGCAGCAGCATCTTTAACATTTTGTGTGGAAATCTTCGATCCTGGGGGAAAAACACCTCCCAATCGTCATAATATTGCGGTAGAAATGTTTTTTATTCTGAAAGGTGAAGGAAAGGCGATCTGTGATGGAAAAACTGTTCCGATCCAAACGGGAGATAGTTTGCTAGTTCCTCCAACGGGTATTCATGAAATTCGCAATACGGGTTTGGGAAGACTTTATACTCTTTGTTTTATGGTTCCCAATGAAGATTTTGTTGAACTAATTCGGAGTGGTACGCGAGTAGAATTAGATGAGGAAGATTTTCAAGTTCTGACAGGAAGTCGATGAATAATGAATAATTATGAAGATATCTTTCCAGAAATTGAGATTGTATCCTTTTATGAATGATATAATCAGTCAGAAGAAAGATGCTTGTTCCCCAATCTACGGGTTTTCTAATGAAATGAACCAAACTCCATCCATATCCGATCCCAGTGTCGATATTTTCCTCTACGATCTGTATAGTGGACTCGGTAAAAGCGAACAGGATATTTCCAGCGATCGCCGCCGTTTTTGGAATCGCATTTACGACGAAAACTATATCGAACAAAATCTAGAAGCCTTTAAAAAGAAAGAACGAGATTTTTCTAACTATATCGAACTGTTAGATTCACAGATTAAACCCTTTGATGCCCCCCTCGATGGTTACTATTATCCTGTTAAACTGGGAGATACCCTTGCTTTACAAATCAATTGTACTGGACGCAATAACGATCCCGATCGCGAACAAAACTCTACCGCACAAAGATTTATAGAACTGCAAAAATTTGTCAGAATCATTGACAATCATACCACAAAAACACCGGCTCAACTCGGACAAAGCTGGCTTTTTTTAGGACAGATTGATAGTGCAACTCAAGACACAAAGGAAATCGAAAAAATTGCAGAATCTTGTTATAAACATTTAGAAATCACCAAAAAAATTAATTGGAAACAAGATTTGATCGGACGGGGAATCTATCAAGAGGCATATTTTTACGAACTCGAACAACCCGATATAATTCTTGATGGAGAAAATCGGACTCATCATCTCTTAATCTGTTTATTTCCTCAATATAAAACCCAAACCGAAATTGAAAAAATTATAGGAGATTTGTATCCCGATTTTATGGCTTTGTTTCATTATCGCAGCAAAATTCTCTGGGTTTGCGAACAAAGCCGCACAATTAAAACAACCTTAAAAGGTGCATCGGAGGATATTAAAAATATGGTTGAGAACATATCGAAACGATTAGAAAATTCTCAACTCGATCTGAAGCACTTGCAAAAAGACCTCGGAAATGCTTTGGAAATGTCGCGTTTGTGCGGTACTCACCTCAGCTATTTTCAAGAATATCTCATGAATCTTGAAATAAACCGAAAAAATTATCAAAATCGTTTGCAATGGATGCGCGATCGCGATAATTCTACTCTCTGCGATCTGAAATTTTTCGAGACATTTGCCAACTCTACTCAGTATAAAACCGATCAAATTGAGATGGATTATAAGGTTCTCAATGAAGCCATAAAACCCCTCAATAGTTTCATTCAAACCATAGAAGGAATTATCGCCATCGAACGCATTCAAAACGAACGCACCTTAAATAATACGATCGCGATCGCAGGGGTAGGAATTAGTGTGGCCTCCTTAATTGCTTCCACCATTGGACAAGAAGAAAGTCGCATCATAATCAAACAATTTGTTACTATTCCAGAAGAGTCCATCTCTTCTTTTCTGCAAATTAGTTTAATACTCTTTCCTTTAGCAATGAGTATTTTTTTAGGAATTATTAGTGCAGTTTTGACTTCTTTCCTCTTGCGATTTTTCAAAAAATAGTCTCAAAAAATATTTATATTTCTAATGGCGATCGCATTTTTCTGTTCAATAGAACATAATTCGCCGCAGGGCAAATGCTAACACAGAAACCGCACAGACAATAGTACTTTGTCCCAACAAAGGATTCAAGGAATATTGTAAAATTCCTTGCAATAAGGCAATAAATCCCTCATCAATAAAGCCAAAAAGGTGCAAACCGATCAAATAGGTAATACCTAACAAATGAATGGTAAATAAGCCACAAAAACAACTAAATGCCAGTGCTTCTAAGGTGGGTTTTGTGCGAAAAGCCAAAGAACCGCAAATCCAAGCGCCAGGAATAAAGCCCAATAAATAACCAAAAGTTGGCTCAGTAATGTAGTCTAAGCCGCCACCATGAGTAAAGATACGAAATCTCGTTAAAAATAGCCCCAATAAAATATAGATAATTTGTGAAAGCGCTCCTGACTGCTTTCCTCCCAAACATCCCACCAGTAATACTGCCCCCACCTGAAACGTTACCCCTAGGGCATAAGTTTGTACGCCATTTTCCGTGGCCCAATTCCACGGTAAAGTCGTCGCAGAAGGTTCCATAAAAGTGCCACCAATCGTCAACAATAACCCCACCACCGCCCAAAGAAGTTTGTAAGGTAGGGAAAGATTGGGATTATTTGAGGATTTGCGGCGAACGGAACGACTGCGCCTTCTTCTACGAGGGGGTTTTGTACTCATCTTTCAAATACGGAGAGGGTAGGATTCTAACCCACTACTTAACCTGCAACCCTTCTCAAGCTACAGAAGCAAAAAGAAGAATCTATGTACTGTTACAGTTTATCTTTTCCGATACGGGTAAACGTTCGACTAAAGCGTGTAATTGTGCTTTTACTGAAGATGGTATCAATGTTTGGTGACTTTGCAGTTTAATCCAGTTACAATAAAAACGATCGCATTGGAGGTCGAAAATCTTGAAATTTGGCATTGATATGGGACACAATGCACCTCCAGATACGGGGGCTGTGGGGATTCGGCGAGAAGATGACTTAACCAAAGCAGTGGGGACGCAAGTGATCGCCAAGTTACAAAACTTGGGTTATAGCGTTGTCAACTGTAACCCAAGTTGGGCTTCTAGCGTTCTCGACTCCCTCAGAAAACGGGTGCAAGCGGCCAATTCAAACCGCGTTGATATTTATGTTTCCATTCATTTTAATGCGTTTAACGGGCAGGCAAGCGGTACTGAGGTATTTGCCACCAGTTCCGCAGGACGGAAAATTGCTGCACCTGTCCTTAACAATGTCGTGGCCTTGGGATATTACAATCGCGGCGTTAAAAATGGCTCTCACTTATATGTATTGAAAAATACGGCCATGCCAGCGATTTTGGTTGAGTGCTGCTTTATTGACTCGCGGCGGGATATGGATTTATATAATACGGAGTCCATGGCCAATGCGATCGTCAAGGGATTAACGGGAGTTAGTCCAGTTGAGGCACCTCCCCCCAATCAAGGAACGCCTAGTTCGCCTATCTCGGCAAACCCAGAGGTTCTCAAACTGCAAAAAGCCCTCAATCGCTTGCAAATCCGCGATCGCAATGGTAAATCCTTAGTTGAAGATGGCATTACTGGACCTGCAACCCAATCGGCAACCGATCGCTTTCATAGCATTATGGACTTACAAACCCTCAGTGCAGCCGGTGCCGCTACTTGGAAGGCGATCGAGGAGATTTTTGAACGCCCGATTTTGCGCCCTTCTCATGCCACAGGAAAAGCAGTACGCTACCTTCAGTTTCGCATCAGCAGCGCGATCGATGGGATTTTCGGTCCGAATACCGCAGCAGCCGTTAAACGCTACCAACAAAGCAATCATTTAACTGTTGATGGTATCGTCGGTTCACAAACATGGAATAAATTGATTGGTTAACTATTTGCCGTTTACTTAAAGGAGATAAATTATGAAATTCGGTATTGATATGGGTCATAATGCCCCTCCCGATACGGGCGCTTCCTCCAGATTTGGTAGCGAGGATCAATTGACCAAGGCGATCGGCACTCTCATTATTAATAAACTACAGGCTCTGGGACACGAAGCGGTAAACTGTAATCCTAGCAGTGCCAGTAGCGTCTTAGATTCTCTACGCAAGCGAGTGAATACCGCCAATAGCCAAAAAGTTGATATTTATGTTTCCATTCACTTTAATGCTTTTAACGGTAGTGCCAATGGAACGGAAATTTATGCCATTAGTGATGCTTCTCGGCGCATTGCGGATCCGATTTTAAAAAATATTATTGATTTGGGCTTTTTCAATCGCAAGGTTAAAAATGGTTCTCATCTCTATGTTTTGAAAAATACGGCTATGCCTGCTATTTTGATTGAATGCTGCTTTATTGATTCTGAAAAGGATATGAAGCGCTACAATACTGAGGCGATGACTAATGCGATCGTTAAAGGATTAGCGGGTAAACTCCCAGAAGAAAAACCGAATACTCCTAAAGTTCAGGAAAGGCAAACTTTAGACTTACAAAAGGCACTCAATCGCTTACAAATTCGCGATTCTAATGGTAAGGCTTTAAAAGAAGATGGTATTTCTGGGGCTAGTACCGAATCTGCAACCCAAAAGTTTCATCAATTGATGGGAATTAATGCTTCCGGTCGCCCAGTTTCTCTGACTTGGAAGGCGATCGACGAAATTCTTTCTCAGCCAGTATTGCGTCCCAATCATGCGGAAGGTTTAGCCGTCCGTTATGTTGAATATCGGGTTGGTTCGGAAATTGATGGGGTTTACGATGCTAAAACTGTGGAAGCAGTCGAAAATTATCAAAGACAGCAAGGACTAACTATAGATGGCATTATTGGTGGACAAAGTTGGAGTAAACTTTTCGGTCAACCCAAACCCAATTTAGCTGTAGAAATTATTCGCGATACGGTATTCAAACAAGAACCGATTGACAGTTCCCAGATTGCCGATCCCAATCAAAAATATCCTATTAAAGAAGGAGAAGTACTGGCGCTGCACAGTTGGAAAGAAGAAGGAAATCATGTCAAACTAGCACTGCTTGAAGAAACGTTTAATGGCTTTAATACGTGGTATGCTTTTGTCGATCACATCGAGATTTTGCAAGATGGGGAACCCTTGCAGCAACAACCCGAAGAAGAAGCCCCGCAAATGACCGATCGCGGCGATTCTTTCCATTTACCAGGTTATACAAGTACCTTTTTCCTCAACGATCCGATTATTCCCAATGGTAGTTTTTTCTGGCGAGAAGCAACTCACAACGGTCAGCGCATTCCTCAAAGCAAAGCTCACGTAGATAATATTATCGCTTTAGCTACGCGCCTAGAAGATGTGCGAGAACGTTTGGGAGGATTTCCTCTCACAATAACAAGTTGGTATCGTCCCGAACCTTGGAACTCTCAAGCAGGGGGCGCTCAGTATTCTCGCCATAAAATCGGTCAAGCGGTGGATGTATTGCGATCGGGCATGACGGGACGACAAATGGCGGCAAAATTGCAAAATTGGCCGGGGGGAATGGGGATTTATAGTAACTATACTAATCTTCTCCATCTTGATATTCGCCCCTATCGCGCTCGTTGGGGAGGAGCATAAATTAACCCCGGCTAACCATCCCAAAGGGGTGAGCCGGAGCTTTGGGTTTCCCGAACTGGAACGAAAGGCTAGGGAGCATCTCGCTCCCAGAATACCTATTTTTTGTGATATTTGAATGGGGTATTCGCCAGTGGGAAATATTTAAGTTCTGTTTTAGTTACTATGTCCTTCTAATAACTGTACTTTTGCTTCTTTAATGGCATTGCGAACTTGTTCAAATCCCGTTCCCCCATAACTATTCCGCGCTGAAACCACTTGTTGAGGGGCGATCGCCTGATAAATATCTTCCTCAAATTTGGGGTGAAGTTGCTTCCATTCCTCCAAAGTTAATTCTTTGAGCAATTTTCCGGCGGCTAAACTGGTTTTCACGGCTTTCCCAACCAAATTGTAAGCCTCTCGAAACGGTACGCCTTTGGTTGCTAAATAATCCGCTACATCTGTTGCATTGGAAAAATCTTCATCTACGGAACTCATGAGGCGATCGCGGTTAAATTCCAAACCTTCTCGCAACAAAACCGTCATCGCCCCCAAACATCCTTGCACGGTTTTGACCCCATCAAAAATCGCCTCTTTATCTTCTTGTAAATCTTTGTTATAGGCCAGAGGCAACCCTTTCATTAACACTAACATTCCCTGTAAATGCCCAAAAACTCGCCCAGTTTTTCCCCGCACCAACTCGGGAACATCGGGGTTTTTCTTTTGGGGCATAATACTCGAACCAGTGGAACAATTATCTTTGAGGGTAATAAAATTAAACTCTTGGGAAGCCCATAAAATAAGCTCTTCGCTGAGACGGCTTAAGTGAACCATAATCAAACTCGAAGCGCAGAGAAATTCAATGGCAAAATCGCGATCGCTGACTCCATCTAAACTATTACCATATAATCCCCCAAATTCTAGTTCAGAGGCGGTATAGTGGCGATCGATGGGAAAGGTTGTTCCGGCTAATGCACCGCACCCTAAAGGAGAAATATTCGTGCGCTTGTAAACTTCTCCTAAGCGTTCCCAATCCCGTTGTAACATTTGGAAATAAGCGAGAAGGTGGTGCGCCAAACTCAAAGGTTGCGCCCGTTGTAAGTGGGTATAGCCTGGAATCATGGTTTCAACATTTTTTTCAGCGTGTTTGAGGAGAACCTGCTGAAAGTCTCGAATTTGTTCGCGAATTTCCTCAATGCGATCGCGCAAATAGAGACGAATATCTGTACCCACCTGATCGTTCCGCGATCGCGCTGTATGTAGTTTTTTGCCCGCATCTCCCACCAATTCTGTCAAGCGACGTTCGACGGCAAAATGAACATCTTCTGCTTCAATGCCAGGATTAAAATGCCCTTCTTGATATTCTAAAAGAATTTGTTCCAATCCCGTGATTAATTGCAGGGCTTCATCTTTACTAATAATGCCCGTATGTGACAGCATTTTAGCATGAGCAATAGAGCCACGAATATCGTATTCAAGTAATTCAATATCGAAACCGATGCTGGCATTAAATTCAGCAATAACAGGATTTAGGGCGCTTTCAAAGCGATCGCTCCACGTTTGTTTTGGCATAGTGAAAGATAAGGGATAATAGGAAAGGATGAGGGATGAATCATAAATTTTATCTGTTACCTATCTCCAACGGGTGACGGGTAACGGGTGACTGAATAACTAGCTTGCTGTTAGTCCGCGAACGACATAACCAATCACAAAGCCAATAATTAAAGCCCAAACTTGTCCCGAAGCAATGAAATTATTAAAGGCATCTTGCATTTGCCCGATTACATTAGTATCGCTGACCTGTTGTGCGAGAAATGTTCCCTTCAGAGAAAGATGCGGTAATGTAATTGATAATGTATCTTGGCAGTGCAAAATAGAGTGCCAACCCATATCGATCGCCTCTAAGCCAGGAATTAACATAATTTTGTTCTCCTCGTGTAATAGATTCCATCCTTTGCATTTTACAACCCCGATCGCCCATTCCCAACAGAAACTCCTTAATTATCAACTATCAACTATCAACTATCAACTATCAACTTTCCTCCGTTACCTGCATAACCACCAAAGTCATGTCATCTTCGTAACGGTTTCCTTCACCGATGAACTGTTTAAGGCGATCGAAGAGAAAATCGAGAATAGTTTGAGGGCGATCGCCTTGCTTGCAAACTTGTTCGACAGTCGCAACAAGTCGTTCTTCATCGAAGCGATCGCCTTCTTGATTGACGGCATCGGTAAAGCCGTCTGTATAATAGATTACTGTATCTCCTGTTTCTAGCTGAATTTTGTCATCTTCATATTGGGAATCAATCTCTAAGCCGATGAGCATTCCCCAAGTATCTAATTTACAAATAGATTGGGTGGAAGCCTGCCAGAGTAAGGGGGGATTATGGGCAGCATTTGTATAAGAAAGAATGCGAGTTTGAGGATCGTATTCTGAATAAAATAATGTCAAGAAACGATGAGATTTTTCGAGGTCATCGTACATGACCCGATTAAGATGATTAAGAATTTTAGCAGGAGGATGACGATTAAGAACTTCTGCCCGCAACATCCCCCGAGTCATGGTCATAATTAGTCCAGCCGGTACACCTTTGCCCATGACATCGCCAATAACAATACTCCAAGGAACTGATGAGGGAAACTGTTGGGGAGAGGAACTAAATTGCTCGTAATTGGCGGGAATAAAATCATAATAGTCCCCTCCAACGCGATTAGCAGTTTGACACCGCGCTGCTAATTCTACCCCGGTAATAATGGGGCATTGTTTGGGAAATAAATGATCTTGAATTTCTGAAGCAATTTCCAGTTCGCGATCGAGACGTTCTTTTTTCTGGAGTTCGTTGGCAAGTTCATTATTGGCGATCGCCACGGATGTTTGATCCGCAACCAACTGCACTAATTTCTTCCGCGTTGAAGTCCAACTATAGTTGGGATCGTAGCTAAAAATATAAAGTCTACCTCGGTCTTCATTTTTAACGAGAATGGGAGTCCCAAATAAATGAACTTCTTCCCCTAAATCATCTTGTAATTGTTGGTCTAAAATATTAGCTTTAAAAGATGTCACGGAAGGAGAAGCGGGAGAACTCAAGGCAATTTCTCGGGTAATGCGTTCTAGCGATCGCCGCATATTTTGACAAGCTGGACCTTCTTGGCAGTGTAGTTGCTCCAAACGGGGCTGGCCATTGGGTTTGAGCAAAACCAAAGCACCCCCATCTGCATCCGTAACTCGCGCAGCCATAAGGGGAACAATTTCCAGAAATTGATTGAGATTATTAAAACTACGTAGGGCAAATCCTAACGAACTGAGGAGATTTTGAATGCGATTTTGCTCGCGATGCAACCGCGCGACCAAATCTTTAAGGACGGCAACGGGGGGAGTCTGTGATGCAGCGTTATTATTGACAGAAGATTGAGGGTGAGGAATGGGAGTAGCAGTCATAGAAAATTATTTATTATTTATTATTCGTTTCGTTATTTGTTATTTGTGGCAAATAATCGATTGCCTGTTACTCATAACTCATACTGACAAATAGGGTAGTCTCAAGAGAGATACCATTGTCTAGAAGTTTTGTCAAGGGTAAAATTTATAAATCTTGAGCAAACCCATACTCGATCGAGGCAGATAGAATCAGTGAATCGCCATTAAAAGAAGCTCGAACATGACCGATCGACTCACGATTGGGTTATTTTATGTTTTCAGAGAAATCTTAAAGGCGATCGCTTTTCTGGGCTGTTAAACTGCGATCGCGCCTACAATAGCTTTTTTAACAGCATATCTCGCTATTTTGTAATTTATAATGATGACTTTTTTTTGCTAATTGTCATAGTGACTGCGATCACTTTTTCTGATGAAGTGCGATCCTTTTTGGAAGGAGAAGGGAAAAGTGGCGATCGCCATTCCTATGAGTCGTGATTGATGGAGCGATCGCCTCAATTCTCCGGTAGTGGTGCATAGATATGTTCCTGAATGACGCAACTCTTTTGCTGGCAAGGCTTTTGAACACCATTGCCATCACGTTGTATCACTACCGTCTCATAGCTTTAATAATTTCTTCTCGACGCGGTGAATTGGGATCTACTTCAAGCATATAGATACTAAAACAATATTCTGCTATGAGCAGGTAATTTGCTGGTAAAATATTAGGGACGGTAAATTTTCTTAAGGCTGTGGTGTAAAGGTAATGTCCAAGCTCTTAGCGACACTTCCAGACGGCAAGGTCTGTGATTTCATAGATCAAAAAATCCGTAACGATACGCCCGAAGAGTATGTTCGTCAAAACATCGAGCGTCGTTTAGTGCTGGAGTTGGGCTACTTGCCAGAGCAGATCGAGGTTGAGTATCCGATTAAACAGGGTAGTAAAACAGTTCGTGTCGATCTGGCTATTTTCCGTGAAGGGGATCAACATAATCAGGAAAATATTTGGATTATCATTGAGTGCAAAAAAGACTCGATATCGCCATCTGCTAGTAAAGACGGGATTAAGCAACTTCGATCTTACATGGCGGCTTGTGATAACTCTGAATGGGGAATGTGGACAAATGGCAAGAAAAAAACTGTTTTACGCCGCATTAGAACTGAGGAAGGAATTGAGTATGAAGAGCCTAATGATATTCCTTCTAAGAATGGTAATGTTGAGGAGGTCGATCGCCCAACTCGTGACGCTTTAAAAAATGCTGTTGGCGATAACTTACTGTTTTCTTTTAAGATTTGCCACGATCATATTTATGTGACTGACGGGCTACAAAAACAACCTGCTTTTTTTGAGCTTTTAAAGGTTATTTTTTGCAAGATTCATGATGAGCGTAATTTACCTAATCCATTAGAATTTTATGCAACGGCAAAGGAAAAAAAGAGTAATGATGGTCGATTAACTGTTTTTAATCGCATTAGCAAGATTTTTAGTGCGGTTAAAAAGCAATACCCTGCTATTTTTGATGCGAATGATGAGATTAAGCTCCAACCCCGTTCTTTAGCCTATATTATCGGTGAGCTTCAACGCTATAGCTTTTTGAGTACGAATATTGATGTTAAAGGGAAAGCCTATGAAGAGCTTGTTGGTGCAAATTTAAGAGGCGATCGCGGTGAGTTTTTTACACCAAGAAATGTTCAGAAAATGACAATTCGGATGCTTGCGCCAAAAATCACTGATAGGATTCTCGATCAATCCTGCGGAACAGGTGGTTTTTTGGTGATTGCAATGAATGAAGTCATTGAAAAATTAAGCCAACAAGCTGGAGTAAATGAGAAATCAGATGTTTGGATGAAGAATGCACTAAATTCAAAAATTAGAGATACGGCTAAAGTTAATTTCTTTGGGATTGATATTAATCCAGATCTTGTAAAAGCTACCAAAATGAATATGGTGATGAACAATGACGGATCTGGAAACATTTTTAGACAAGATTCTTTGTTGCATCCTCATCAATGGGAAGATGGTTTTCGTAAGCAGTTTGCTAAAGCCTTAGACGTTGACCCTAAAGATCTACGCAATCCTAAAGATCTAGCTCGTTTTGATGTAATTGCAACGAATCCGCCTTTTGGTTCAAAGTTACCTATTAAGGATGAAGAAACATTAAAACAATATCAGCTTGCCCATGTTTGGAAAGAAACTGAGTCTGGTTGGGAGCCTACAGAAAAACTTCAGGGTTCAGCATCTCCCGAAATCCTGTTTATTGAAAGATGCTGGCAATTTTTGAAGCCAGAAGGACGGATGGGAATCGTTTTACCTGATGCAATTTTGGGCGCTCCTGGATTGATTTATGTCCGATATTGGTTGATTAAGCATTGCCGAATTGTTGCTTCGATTGATTTGCATCCCGATACTTTCCAGCCGCGTAATGGGACACAAACTTCGGTTTTGATTCTTCAGAAAAAAACTGAAAAGGAAATCGATCAAGGAACAATGCCTGATTATGAGATCTTTATGGCACAGGTGAAGGCGATCGGGCATGATAAACGGGGTAACATCACCTACAGACGTAATGAGGAGGGTGAGGAGATACTCGTTCCTACTAATCCAGAGTCAATCCCTTTGATCGAACGCACGGCAACGGGTGAAGGTTTTGCTAGACCTCTACCGCGTCAGAAGGTGGAGGACGATGATACGGATTTGGTAGCTAATGAGTTTATCGATTGGAAGAAAAAGGTGGTACTAGGATGGTAAGTTATGCTTTTAAACCTGATTACACGCCAGAGATACCTGATGATGAGTCGGAGAAACTATCAACGACGATCAAATTCAGTGAAGTATTTGCTGCTGGTGTGCGTCTAGAGGCTTCTGCTTTTAGCATTGAAGCTCATAATGCAGTTACAGTTTTGACAAATAGTGGTTTACCTCTCATCCCGCTTTACGGTGAAGGTGGGCTTTGTCAAGGAGGATACTACCCTCATAGATTTAAGAGAGTTTATGTAAGTCCTGAAAAAGGTGTTCCATTTTTATCTAGTTCAGAGATTATTAGTTTACGTCCCAAGACTAATAATTTTGTTAGTAAAAACTACAACCTAAAATTAGACCGACTACTTCCAGAAAAGTGGGATATTTTAATCTCTCGTTCAGGAACAATAGGAAATATTGGTTTAGCAACAGAAACATTTATTGGAAATGCACTTTCTGAACACGTTATTCGGCTCCAAGCAAATAAACCTGAAACGGCTGGGTATGTTGCAGCTTTTTTGCGTAGTCGATATGGTCGTCCTCAATTAATTCAAGAAACATTTGGTTCAGTCGTTGATCAAATAGAACCTCAACACTTATCACGGGTTCAAATTCCTGATTTGCCGCCAATTCGCCGAATTGAAATTGGTCGTTTGATGTGTAAAGCGGGAGAATTGCGTGATGAAGCAAATCATTTGTTAGACGAAGCCGATCGCCTTCTACATGAACGTTTAAACTTACCTTATCTCAAAGACATTGCTCCGCGTGGTAGTGCATCTTTTACGACTACGATCAAGGCTTCGCAATTGATGGGACGCTTAGAGGGTAGTTTTCATAATCCCGAAGCGATCGCTGCTGAGAAACAACTGGCGAAATTACCTGTTGAAATCACAAAAATTGGCGATCCAAGAGTTACCAAAGAAGTTAGAGCAATTACAAAATTCCGAACACGAACCTATGTCGAAAAAGGTGGAATTCCTCTATTAAGTAGTAAGCAACTTTTTCAAATCGATCCAATCAAGATTAAACGACTTGCAAAAGGCGCACATACAAAAGACTTGCCTGAAATTCAGCTAGAAGAAAACATGATCGCTGTTACTCGCTCTGGCACGATTGGAAAGGTACAGATTATTCCTAAATACATGGCAGCATGGACAGCTAGTGAACACGCAACAAGATTTATAGCATCTGATGATATTAATGTAGGTTATCTTTACGCTTGGTTAGCCTCAGATTATGGTTACTGTCTCATAACTCGATGCTCCTATGGTTCGGTAATCCTTGAAGTTGATAAGGAAATGTTTTCTTCTGTTCTAATTCCATTACCAGAGTTACCTATTAGAAATGAAATTGGCGATCTAGTTCTCAAAGCTAATCAACTACGCGATCAGGCTTGGCGTAACGAACAAGAAGCAATTTCTAAATTAGAAAAACTAATTTCGTCTAAATCAAATACACCTATGAATAATCAAACACCTACTGAGGACTTCTCTTTAGCAAATATTAAATTTGACTATAATGCAGAACCAATCTGGGAATTAGCCGCCCGACTGTCCGCCAAAATTCCTAATGAAGAATGGGAAAAACTGCCAAAAGACTTAGCCCAAAACTTTGACCATTATCAACAGCAACAGGATATTTAATGAAAATCGTTTTCGCCGATACAGGTTATTGGGTTGCTCTTCTCAACCCTAGTGATGATTTACATAAAAAAGCTGTCCAGTTATCAAAAAGATTAAATCCCCTCTACATTGTCACCAGTGAAGTCGTCCTCATAGAAGTTTTAAACGATTTTTCCAAACGTGGTGAGTATTTCCGTGACTTAGCCATAGAGCTAACTCAAGATTTGCGTTCTAATCCTAATATCCGTATTGTTCCCCAAACCAGTGAGCAATTTGAACAAGGCTTAAGACTATATCAACAGCGCAAAGACAAAGCATGGAGTCACACAGATTGCGTATCGTTCAAAATAATGGAAGATATGGGGATTTTTGAAGCTCTAGCCTATGACAAACACTTTGTTCAAGCAGGATACACCTCTCTAATGCGAAACTGTCGGAAGTGAGTAGAGGTCAATCTTTGTGAGATGGAAAAAGCTGAGATTCAAGGGTTTACGAGAAATAGAATTGATTCGGCGATCGCCCTTCACTAGGTTATGACTGTCCAGAATTGCTTCAATCCTAGCGAGTTATTGCCGTATGTCTAGCTACCTAGAATAAAAATCTCAAATCTCATCCTTCCAGAATAAAAATCTCATCCTTTAGAGAGGGAACGAGTTCCTAGTTTAATGGCATCATCGGGGTGTAATGGGTTTTGAATACGGTTTGTTTTAACCATTGTTTCTCTTCTCATTTTAGAGTTTGCTATTCTTGCTCCTACTTTTAGCCCTAATCTCAAATCAGGGATTAGCTTGCTGGCCGCAATTAGAGGAATTGCGACTTTAGGCTTAAACATTTACTGGTTCTTTTGCTACGTTCATCTTGGGCAAAAATTGTCAGCCCCGGAAGCAGCTTTACATCCTAGCCGCAAGGAAGTAATTCAAATTTTATAACTTTTATAACTAGGAGTTCTAGTCAACTTGGCAGCAATGTTAATGCCATTAGTCGGCATCGAAACCATTGTTAGAACATTGCTCCTCAAAACGCTTTCAGTTTCGCAAGAAGCCGCTATCTATCTATTAAAGATACAAATCCTAATAAAGATAAATAAAGAGGAAAGAAGCATGAAAACAATCGATCGGACTAGGGTATTAGAAATTGGACAATCAACCCTAAAAACAAAGACTCTTTCCCCAGAACTACTCCATAAGATAGATGCCTACTGGCGTGCTGCCAACTATCTTTCCGTTGGGCAAATTTATCTCTACGATAATCCATTGCTGAAGGAGCCACTAAAACTATCCCACGTCAAACCATTGGTGGTGGGACATTGGGGTACGACACCTGGACAGAACTTCATCTATGTACACTTGAATCGGGTAATTAAGAAATATGACCTAGATCTGTTCTACATCTCTGGCCCTGGTCACGGGGGACCAGCAATTGTGGGCAATGTTTACCTTGAAGGCACTTGGAGCGAAGTTTATCCCAACGTTACTCAGGACGAAGCTGGGTTGAAAAAGCTGTTCACGCAGTTCTCGTTTCCTGGTGGGATTTCCAGCCACGTTGCGCCGACAACGCCAGGATCGATTCATGAAGGGGGTGAGTTGGGATACTCCCTCAGTCATGCTTTCGGCGCTGCTTTCGACAATCCCGATCTGATTGTCGCTTGCGTCATCGGCGATGGGGAAGCGGAGACGGGCCCCTTGGCGACGGCTTGGCATTCCAACAAGTTACTCAACCCAATTACCGACGGTGCCGTGCTGCCAATTCTGCACCTGAATGGTTACAAAATCGATAACCCAACCGTCCTGGCTCGCATTGAGCATGAGGAGTTGGAACAATTTCTCCAAGGTTGCGGCTGGACACCTTACTTTGTGGAAGGCGATGAGCCAGAAAAGATGCACGAACTGATGGCCAGTACCCTGGACAGGGCGATCGCAGATATCCGGCAAATCCAAAGCAATGCACGGAACCGGAACGATACGACTCGCCCGCGCTGGCCGGCGATCGTCCTCAAGTCCCCCAAGGGCTGGACGGGTCCAAAAGTGGTGGATGGCTTGCCCAATGAGGGGACTGCGCGATCGCATCAAGTGCCGCTACTGGTAAACTCCGAGCATCCCGAGCATCTCCAGCAGTTGGAAAGCTGGATGAAAAGCTACAAGCCAGAAGAACTGTTCGATGAAGATGGCCGACTCCTGCCGGAATTGGCTGAACTGGCTCCAAAGGGCGATCGCCGCATGGGTGCAAACCCCCACGCCAACGGCGGCATACTACTGCGCGACCTGCAAATGCCAGACTTCCGCGACGGGGGGCAGGGTCAACGCTGCCAGAAAAACCGTTAGTCGGACAAGCACTTGTACCGACCTGAAACAAGGCAAGAAATCCGCTATTCTAATCGATTTAACACACTAGAGGAAACATCATGAGTACTGCAATTGATAACTTTACCCAACAACTTCATGACAATTTAGAAGCGGTTGAAAATCGCGCAAAGTCACTGAAGCAAAATATCCAATCTGTACCCGGAAAAACCCAAGCTGAGATTCAATCGACCTTCGACAAAGCAAAGACAAATCTGGACGCAAAGAAACAAGAATTTGATGATTATCGGGCCAAGCTCAAAACCCAATTGGAGGAAAAAGAATCTGAGGTAATGTCGAATATTGAAGAATGGAAAGCAAATCGCGAAGCCGAGAAACTCGAACGTCGGGCCGATAAAGCCGAAGACCACGCGGCTACCGTGACCTTTTTGGCAATGGCGGCGATCGAGGAAGCCGAAGAAGCAACTTTAGCGGCGATCGCGGCCCGACTCGATGCCGAAACCGCTCGTAACGGGTCAGATGAATCGTAAGATTCAGGTAATGCCGCTATGGATAATTATTTCCACAGATAATCTCAGGAAGAAAATTAATGAAAGTCAACGCCTACGCAGCCCAAAACGCCACGACGACCCTCGCACCTATTGACATTCAACGTCGCGATCGCGGCAAACATGATGTGGAGATCGACATTCTCTACTGTGGCGTGTGTCACTCTGACCTGCATACCGTCCGCAACGAATGGCAGGGAACCACCTACCCTTGCGTACCCGGTCACGAAATTATCGGACGTGTTGTTAAAGTGGGAGCGCAGGCCAACAAATTTAAGAAAGGCGACATCGTTGGAGTCGGTTGCATGGTCGATGCTTGCCTCACCTGTGCTAACTGCAAGAAAGACCTAGAACAATTCTGCGAGAAAGGTATGACTTGGACATACAACTCTCCTGACAAACTCATGGGCGGCATGACGTTTGGTGGCTACTCCGAGAGCATTGTCGTAGATAAAGCGTTTGTGCTGAAAATTCCGAAGCATTTGGATCTTGCCTCTGCTGCTCCTCTGCTTTGTGCCGGGATCACCACCTATTCCCCCTTGCGTCGCAACAATGTTCGCAAAGGTCAGAAGGTTGGCATTGTTGGACTCGGCGGCTTGGGACACGTGGGGGTGAAATTGGCAAAGGCGTTTGGTGCCCATGTTGTCGTCTTCACCACCTCACCCAGCAAAGTTGAAGATGCCCTGCGGCTTGGCGCAAATGAAGTCGTCATTTCTACAAATGCGGATGAGATGAAGTCACACCTGAATAGTTTCGATTTCATTCTTGATACGGTTTCGGCACAGCACGACATCAACGCCTACCTCCTCCTATTGGGGCGCGACGGCAACCTCACCCAAGTGGGTGTTCCAGCTAAACCGCTTTCTCTAGATGTCGGTAGCTTAGTCTTTGGTCAGCGTAGTCTCAGTGGCTCCCTAATTGGCGGCATCAAAGAAACGCAGGAAATGCTGGATTTTTGTGGCAAGCACAACATTACTGCCGATATCGAACTCATTCCCATCCAGAACATCAATGAAGCCTACGATCGCCTGGTGAAGAGCGACGTAAAATATCGCTTCGTCATTGATATGGCTTCATTACAACCAGCTTTGTCAGCCACGAATTAACCCCAAAACTAAGGATATTAAATCAATCTCTCTGCAATAAAGGAATCATCCCATAACTACAACCATTCACTCTAGCTCATGCAGGACATCGTTCAAAAAATAGGAAACTAAACATCATGATTCGACTCCTCGTTAATTTTTTGGAAGCCCTGTTGAATACCTTTTACAGGGGGCGCGATCGCGTCTTTGCCCGATTTTTTGTTCTGGAAACCATTGCCCGCGTACCCTATTTTGCTTTCACCTCCGTTTTACATCTCTACGAAACGATGGGCTGGTGGCGTAAATCTGACTGGTTAAAGGTACATTTTGCGGAGTCATGGAATGAACTGCACCATCTACTGATTGCTGAATCCCTTGGTGGCAATGACCATTGGTACGATCGCTACCTTGCCAGGATCGGAGGATTAATTTATTACTGGATCATTGTTTTGGTCTATCTGATCAACGCCCGTGCTGCCTACAACTTCATGCAACAGGTTGAAGAACACGCTTACCACACCTACGATCTGTTTCTCAAAGAACACGGCGGCGAACTCAAACAAATGCCCGCCCCAAAAGTGGCAATTAGCTACTATCTGAGTGGCGATTTGTATATGTTCGATGAATTTCAGACAACGCACCCTGAAGCCTTTCGTCGTCCTCAGATTGAGAACCTCTACGATGTCATGGACAGGTACTCGTTCGCAACCTCTATATGTCAGTCGATCCATATATGCGCGGTCGCATGAACAGAGGCAAATCCTATGTGCCACCGTTCGAGTTAGATAAACCGATGACTGGCGGCGCAGTTGGCGAAGTCCTAGAGTCCCGCGCCGATCAATTCAAGCCCGGTGATGCGGTCACGTCTAGCTATGGCTGGCGGGAATATTTCATCGCTAAACCGGAAGAGTTACACCCAGTCAGTCGCGACCTCCAACCGCTTTCAGTTTACCTAGCTGCCCTTGGTATGACGGGCATGACGGCTTGGGCTGGGCTGAATTTGGTGGATGTCAAAGCGGGTGACGTTGTGTTTATTTCGGGAGCGGCTGGGGCGGTCGGTAGCGTGGCTGGGCAACTGGCAAAATTGCGGGGATGCAAGGTCATTGGATCGGCAGGTTCAGCAGAGAAAATCCAATTTCTGTTGGAAGACTGTGGCTTTGACATCGCCTTTAACTACAAGACTGATGCGGTGCTTAAACAGTTGAACCTGGCAGCACCGGATGGAATTGATGTCTATTTCGATAATGTCGGCGGTGAAATGCTCGAAGCGGCGCTCTCAGCTTTACGGGTGAATGGTCGGATTATCGCCTGTGGTAGCATCTCTGGGTACAACGACGAAACACCCCAACCTGGCCCTCCTAATCTTTTCAATATGACGACTAAACGATTGACGATGAAAGGGTTAATCGTCGGCGATTGGCTCAGTCGTCAAGGCGAATTTGAACAGGAAGTGGGCGGCTATTTCCGCGCTGGAAAACTGAAAAACAAGGAAACAGTCGTGACAGGCATCGATCAAGCGGTGGGCGCGTTCATCGGTCTATTTGAAGGCAAAAATATCGGCAAGATGATCGTGAAATTCGATTAAGTCGTGACCCATTCAAAAGTAATTAAAGGAGTTTAAGATGAAAATATTGATGGTACTGACCTCACACGAGCAACTCGGCAATACGGGTAAAAAAACGGGTTTTTGGCTCGAAGAATTCGCCGCCCCTTACTATGCGTTCAAAGACGCAGGTGCGACGATCGCACTCGCTTCACCGGAGGGTGGACAGCCACCGCTCGATCCCAAGAGTGACACCCCAGATTCTCAGACAAAAGATACGGAACGCTTCAAAGCAGACCCTGCCGCCCAAGCCGCGATCGCGCAGACAATCGAGTTGAGTCAGGTTTCCCCTGGCGATTTCGACGCTGTATTTTACCCTGGTGGTCACGGACCCCTCTGGGACTTAGCTGAAGATGCAGCCTCGATCGCCCTGATCGAAGCCATGCTGGGGGCAGATAAACCCGTCGCTTTAGTTTGCCATGCGCCAGGTGTGCTGCGTCATGTCAAGGCAGTCAACGGCGATCCTGTGGTGCAAGGTAAAGCCGTCACAGGTTTCACCAACACCGAGGAAGAAGCAGCCGGATTAACTAAGATTGTCCCTTTCTTAGTCGAAGATATGCTCCGAAGTAACGGCGGCAATTATTCCAAAGTCGCTAACTGGCAGCCCCATGTTGTGAAAGATGGGCTGTTAATTACTGGGCAAAACCCCGCATCTTCTGAGCCAGCCGCTAAGGAGCTATTAGAAAAGCTCAAGTTGCTTACCACTGTTGAATAAGCAGCATATTGACAGACCACTCGTAAAAATTGCGATCGCCTCTTTTTGAAATCAAGAAATTAATTAAAAACCAGTATTCAATCATCACTTTTACTCAAAAAAGGCAACTATGACGATACAGCAATTATCGACTCCCCCCTCGGCAAAACCCCGCACGGGCAATGGTTCCGCTCCCAAGGCTTACATGGTGGGGGGTGGGATTGGCTCCTTGGCCGCCGCCGCCTTCCTGATTCGCGATGGCAAGGTTCCCGGTCGCAATATCACCATCTACGAAGCGATGCCAGTCTTAGGCGGCAGTCTGGATGGTAACGGCAGCCCCAAGAATGGCTACACCATGCGCGGCGGGCGAATGCTGACAACCGACAACTATGAATGTACGTGGGATTTGTTCAAATCGATCCCTTCCCTCAGTTCGACCGACCAGACGGTATTTGATGAGACGATCGCCTTCAATAAGCTCCACCAGTCCCACTCTCAGGCGCGACTCATCGATCGCCATCGTGCCAATCTAGATGTCGAGTCGATGGGATTTTCTATGCAGGATCGCATTGAACTGCTCAAACTCACCGAGACTGACGAAGCAAAACTAGGCACTAGCCGCATTACAGATTGGCTATCGCCGCCCTTTTTTACAACCAATTTTTGGTTTATGTGGTCAACGACCTTTGCGTTTCAACCTTGGCATAGCGCCGTGGAATTCCGACGTTATCTGCATCGGTTCATGATGGAATTTTCCCGCATCGAAACCCTAGCAGGGGTTAAGCGCACGGTTTACAACCAATTTGATTCATTGGTGAAACCGATGTTGAGTTGGCTGAAGGCGCAGGGGGTGAATTTCGTCGTTAACTGCACCGTGACGGACTTTGAGCTAAAAATGGATCGGGGCAAAATCGTCGTCACTGGCATTCACCACCAGCGCGACGGCAAGACAGATATCCTGGCGATCGCCGACAACGATTTAGTGTTCTTCCAAAACGGTTCGATGACCGATGCCTCCAGCTTTGGGTCAATGACAAATGCGCCCCAACATCTCACTAAAGAGGATAGTGGTGGCTGGTTGCTCTGGGAAAAGCTGGCACATAGCCATCCTGAATTCGGGAACCCAGCAGCGTTCAATTCTAATATTCCAGAGTCGTTTTGGGAGTCCTTTACGGTAACAGTCAAAGACACCGCTTTCTTTGACCAGATGGAAGCATTTTCTGGGAATAAGGCTGGCACTGGCGGTTTGGTGACTTTCAAGGATTCCAATTGGATGCTGTCAATCGTGTTAGCGCATCAACCCCACTACATCGACCAACCTGCTGATGTGCAAGTGTTTTGGGGCTATGCTCTGCACCCCGATCGCATTGGTGACTTTGTACCCAAATCCATGGCCGATTGCAACGGCAGCGAAATTTTGCAAGAGCTATGCGGTCATCTCAATTTCGATTTGGAGACGATCGCCTCTGCCATCTGTATTCCCTGTCGGATGCCCTACATCACCAGTATGTTCATGCCCCGTGCGGAGGGCGATCGCCCGTTGCCCGTGCCAAAGAACTCCAAAAACCTAGCATTTATCAGCCAGTTTGTCGAAATCCCTAATGATGTCGTTTTTACGGTGGAATATTCCATTCGGGTGGCTCAAATGGCTGTCTACGAACTGCTGGGCATCGATCGCGAGATTCCACCCATTCTGCACCATGACGACTCCCTCAAGGTGAAATTTGACGCAGTGGTGAAGGCGTTTCAGTAACGCTGCCAAGGGCGATCGCGCGATCGGCGTTGATTTAATTCAAGTTGAGTGTTAAAAACACAAAAGTGACGATCCACATTATTACTGGGATTTGCACGATGTTTAGATTCCCGCACTGGAATAACAATGGAACCCATTCGTATCTTTTACTTTTCCGATGTTCTCTGTATTTGGGCTTATATTGCTCATATTCGTCTGGATGAGTTGAAAACAACCTTTCAAGACCAAATTGCAATTGAATCCCACTTCGTCTCTGTCTTTGGTACTGCCCATGAAAAACTAGAGAACGGATGGCGCGATCGGGGGGGATTGCAAGGATACAGTAATCATATTCAGGAGGTTGCCAGCAAGTTCGATCATATCACCGTCCATCCTGATATTTGGACTAAGGTTACACCCCATTCATCCACATCCTGCCATTTGTTTCTCCATGCCATTCAACTACTAGAAGCGAAGGGTTTAGTAGAGCAATCTCAACAGGTATTTGAAAAAGCAACCTGGGCATTTCGGGAGGCATTTTTCACCCACCTGGCAGACATTTCCGACCGTAAGATGCAATTTGGCATTGCGGAGGAGTTAGGACTACCGATCGCAGCGATCCAAGCTCAGATCGATAGTGGTGAGGCTTATGCCCAGTTATCCAAGGATTTTGAATTAGTCAAAGAGCATACTGTTACAGTCAGCCCGACCCTGATTTTTAATGAAGGACGACAGAGACTCAACGGCAATGTGAGCTACAGGGTCATCGAAGCCAATATTCGGGAGTTACTACACCATCCTGCGGGCGAACAATCCTGGTGTTAGGGATGTTGGGCGATCGACCTTGATTCAAGTTGAGTCCATGTAGAGCCAATCACAATTACAAAAGAAAACTACCAAAAGGAAACTACCATGCAAATCCAAATCAATACTGGTCATAATATCGAAGGTCACGAAGCACTGGCCACTCATTTCACTGGTGTGGTGGAAGAGAGTCTGAGCCGATTTGGAGATCGCATCACTCAAGTTAATGTTCACCTGAGCGATGAGAATAGCGACAAGAAGGGCGGCGGTGACGATATGCGCTGCACGATCGAAGCCCGTCTCGCAGGAAGCCAACCCCTCGCGGTAACGCATCAGGCAGCAACCTTAAACCAAGCTGTTGACGGGGCTGCGGAGAAAGTAACCCACTTGCTCGAGAGTACACTGGGGCGACTAGAGCATCAAGCGAGTCACCGAAGTGACCCA
>NZ_JAYGHV010000010.1:0-31187 GCF_034932145.1 Spirulina sp. 06S082
TCCGGCATTAGTGGGGGCGATCGATGCAACTCAATTACTGGAAGCGGGGGAATTTGTTATCATCGATGGGACTCAAGGGAAAATTTATTTGGCAGAAGAGGAGGGAAGAGGGGATAGGGAAGAGGGAAGAGGGGATAGGGAAGAGGGAAGAGGGGATAGGGAAGAGGGGATAGGGAAGAGGGAAGAGGGAAGAGGGGATAGGGAACAGTTTGAGAAATTTCCCCCGATCGCCACGCAGCTATTGGTTAATCTCAGTCAGCCGAGTTCTTTTCAACTTGCTTCTCGTTTACCTGTGGATGGGGTGGGATTAGTGCGTTCGGAGCTAATGATGTTGGAATTATTGCAGGCTCATGCTTTAAACTGGTGGTTGCAGCATCCCCGAGAATTAACGGCTGAATTGGCACAACGTCTTAACCAACTCGCCGAAATGTTTGCTCCTCGTCCAATTTTTTACCGCTCGACAGATTGGCGATCGCCAGAATTTCCATCTTTGCCAGGGTCTTCCGATCTGGCTCTCAATCCTTTGATGGGGGTGCGAGGAACTCATACCTATCGCCTCAATTCTGCTCTATTTGAGGCGGAATTGGCGGCTTTAAAGCAAGTGCAGGAACAATGGGACAATTGCCATCTAATTTTGCCTTTTGTTCGCAGTCTTGAGGAGTTCCTTTCGGCTCGAAAACAGGTAGAAGAGATGGGACTTCTGCAACGGCCTTCCTTTCAACTGTGGATAATGGCGGAAGTCCCTTCTGTTATTTTTATGTTGCCGGAATATGTGCGAGGAGGAGTGCAAGGCATTGCGATCGGAACTAACGATTTAATGCAGCTTTTGCTCGGAAGCGATCGCGAACATCCTCAGTTAGGACAATTTTATAATGAGTCTCATCCTGCCGTTACTGCTGCTCTGGAGATGTTAATTCGTACCGCACGCAAAGAGGGAATTCCCTGTTCCCTGTGCGGTGCTGCAATCGTGCGCTCTCCTGCACTCATCAATCGCTTAATTGAGTGGGGTATTACCTCAATTTCCGTGGAACCCGAGGCTGTTGAGGCAACTTATCTGGCGATCGCGCGGGCGGAAAAGCGCTTTTTACTGGCAGAAAAACGTCAGCAAGATTAAGATTGCCTTAGAACTGGTGACTCTTCCCTGTTGCCTATTCACACTTTTGCATTATCCTTAATGGGGAATGCTCGAGCAATTCGTTATTGCCTCTCGATGCAATCTCTTTAGATCGCGATCGCCATTATTGCTGTTAAGAAAACGGTCATTAGCCAAAAGTTATGAGTGAAGTCAATAACAATCAACCCCAGCCGGAAACAGACTCAAGCCCAGAATCTTCTTTTGGTGAAACTTCTGCCAGCGATCGCCGCGAGATGCCATCTACTGATACTGACTCTTCTTTGGGGGAATCCCAAGCTGCACGGGTTTTTGAGCAACTTCCTTCCTCAGAAGAAATTTTTACGAATAGTTCCCATACCGTTAATGAGGCAGATTGGTTTACGTTGGCGCGGAAATTACGCCAGCGCAATCGCGAATTACTGAAAAAGGTCGCCACCTTAGAACAGGCTTTAACCCAAACGCGGGAAGATTTGGAAACCGAAAAGCGGCGATCGCGTCAAAATTCTTTACCTTCTTCTCAACCGGATCCGGAACTATTTGAGGCACAGGCTCAGATCGAATTATTATTTCAAGAGTTGGAAGCCTCCCACCACGTCGCCCAACGCCAGCACTCTCTTATTGAAACCCTGACTTCTCAACTGGAAGTTGCCCAAACTCATATTGTGAGAATGGAGCGAGAATGCGCTTTAGTTCGACAGCGCTATGAGGAACAATCTCAATTATTAGTTCAAGCCTCGGATAATTCTCTCCAGTTGCGCGATCGCCTCAGTCGCCAACAAGAACACACCCAACAATTCAAAACGGTGTTGGATAAGTATTTAAGTTTGCCTCCTGCCTCTTCTCAGACTCGGGAATTAGAAGAATCCCATGCACAGACGCAATTCTCCTCGGAGGATTCTGATTTTCAAGGGGATCCTAGTGCTTTCAGACAGGCTTCACGAATGCCAAAGCCAGAAACGCTATCTCCTATGCCACCTATTCCCAAACAAGTTCCTTTTTCCGGCAAACCCAAACCGATTCAACCTTGGTCATTACAATTCAGAAATCAACAATCGGAAATTGGAGAGCCTCCCAGTTGGGTGACGCGAACTATGAACCCACCTACTCGAGAAATGGAATCCCCGCAACCGGATCGATCTTTGCAACCGGATCTATCTTTCCCAGAAGCCCCTATTCCCAACACTCCAACTCCTGCTAAATATCCCCATAAACCCCCAGCAATGGGACTGATGAATGTATCTCTCCCCGATTTTCGGAAAGGAAAGGGAGGCGATCGCGCATCGAAAGGGACGATCGCGCCTTTAATCACTTCTACTCCCTCACCGGCTCCGACTCTTCATCCCCGTTCTCAGAAAAAACATACCTCTTTAGCCTCCGTGGATCTGCCGAGTTTTCCAAGACTTCGCTAGAGTTCTCCTGCTTCATCTCGCTTCTTGCTTAATGGCACTTGTCTACCCGAACAACATCACTCGGTTTCATAAAATTCAATACAATCACCGCCTTTTTTCTGAGCGCGATCGAGGGCTTTTTGTGCCTGTTCTACTAAAATAGTAGGAGAGTCATTCGTCGTCGGAATAAAGGTCGTAATACCAATTGAAATTGTTATTTTATCCCCTGTTTCTAGAGAATCGGAATCCTCCCCATATTCAAGACCAGTACGAATTAATTCTGCGACTTGCAATGACCAATAATCATCAGCATTGGGTAAAATTGCCACAAACTCTGCTTCTTCATAACGTGCAACTAATTCTTCCGAACGACGGAGATACTGTTTAATTGCTTTAGCAACCCTCTGCAAAAATTTATTGCTGGTTTCATCTCCATAATTTTTCCGATGGAAATCAAAATTATCGACATGGAAAATCACTAAAGATAACGGCAAGGATTTGTCTGCTAAATTTTGCCACTGTTGGGCAAGATAAATTTCAAAATAGCGTCGATTGGCTACTTGTGTTAAGTTATCAACCGTCGAACGTTCTGCTAATTCTTGATTTTCTGCTTGTAGGGATAAGAGAATTTGTTTTTGTTGAGTAATATCGCGAACCGTCACGGCAAATCCATCGCCTAATTTCACCGCACTCAAATAGTACCAAATTTTTCGATCTCCTCGCTCATAGCAAAATTCTCGCTCTAAAGATTCTCCCGTTTCCGTCACTTTGACAAACTCTGCAAATAAGAGGGGATCTCGTTGGCTGAGAAATTTTTTGAGGATCAGTTTTCCCGTTAATTCTTCTTTTTTACGTTCGACAACACGAGAAATAACAGGGTTAACAACAATGCAGCGAAAATCAGCAATTTTGCCCGTTGTTGGCTCTCGAACCGCTTCTAAAGCTGCAATGCCATCTAAAGAAGTATTTAAGACACTGGCGAGAAGGGCGCGAGATTGGTGTAAAATTTCTTGAGTTTCTTTGCGTTGTTTAATTTCTTCCTGCAATTGCAATTTTTGACGTTGAATCGTGAGTTGATTTTCAATCCGAACAATCACTTCTTCCACTTGAAAAGGTTTGGTAATATAATCTACTCCTCCCATTTGAAAGGCTTTAACTTTATCTAAAACTTCATCTAAAGCACTAATAAAAATAACAGGAACTTCAGTTGTTTCTGGATTGGCTTTGAGTTGGGAACAAACTTCATAGCCATCCATATCGGGCATTTTAATATCGAGTAAAATTAAATCTGGTGCCGCAGATTGCGTTGCCCGCAGAGCAATTTTACCATTAATAGCCTTGCGAACCTTATAACCATTTTCTGAAAGCATTTGCGAAAGCACGCGCAAGTTTTCCGGTAGGTCATCAACAATTAAAATATCGCCGAGAAATTCTTGTTCTTGTTCTGTAGTCATTACTAGATTTGTTCGATTAATTCAATAATTTTATCAATCCGAAATTGGTTGACCAAATTCGCGATCGCCTTGGCTAAATTGGCGTAATCTTCAGGAATTTCCGCCACTAAAGTCAAAATCTGTTCGTCATCCAAGTCGATTGCAGCTTGATACAGTTGTTTTCGCCAAGGTTCTGGCATAACCCCCAAGCCACCAGAATCTAAAATATGGTTTTGCTTTTTATGTTGGGTTTGTCGATCAGTATCATCATAGACATAACGGACTCCTAAATGTTTAGCCATTGTCTCAAAAAGTTCTTCTTCTCGGAAGGGTTTTCTCACGAAGTCGTCACAACCGGCAGACAAGACGATCGCTTTTTCCTCCTCTAATGCACTTGCTGTCAGGGCAATGACTGCTGTTGCATTACCTTTGATCGTTCTTTTAATATATTTCGTTGCTTCATAACCGTCCATAACTGGCATTCGCATATCCATCCAAATCAAGTGAGGTTCCCAAGTTTCCCAAATCTCGATCGCCCTTTTGCCGTTTTCGGCTTCTTTCACAGCAAATCCCAAGGGTTGCAGTAGTTTAACGAGTAAAATGCGATTGCTGGGGCGATCGTCTACAACAAGAACGCGGTACTGAATTTGATGGTTAGCAAGGGCAATGACTTGATGCTTGGGTTTTGCCTCTAGAACTTCCATCGCTAGGGCAGCACCTACCCAAATATCAAAACTAAAGGTGCTCCCTTTCCCTTCTACACTATGAACGCGAATATCCCCACCCATCAAACGAGCGAATTTCTGAGCGATCGGTAAGCCCAACCCCGTCCCTTCTTGAGTTTCTGCCCCTGCTTGAGTTTGCGCGAAGGCTTCAAAGAGGCGATCGAGTTCTGACTCTGCAATTCCGACTCCTGTATCTATAACATCAAAATGAATTTGGGTGATGGGAAATTGGTAATGAGTTTCTGTTTTTGTTTCGTTCTCTTCTTTCCCTTTTCTAACGCGAACGGAAATCCCTCCCACGTGGGTAAATTTAATGGCATTTCCCAGTAAATTAATTAATATTTGGCGAAGTTTAACAATATCGGTGCAGACGTATTGCGGAATCTGTTCTTGTCGCTCAAAAATCAATTTTAAGCCTTTATTTTCGGCGCGGAGGAGAAACATATCTTCAACTTCATCTAAGAGACGATAAAAGTCAAAATTAACGGGTTGTAGGACGGTTTTCCCAGCCTCAATTTTCGAGAGGTCTAAAATGTTATTGATGAGGGTGAGTAAATGTTCGCCACTGCGGTTAATAATACCAATATTTTCCCGATCGCTTTGAGATAGTCCTTGCGATCGCGCCATCAGTTGAGAAAAGCCGAGAATAGCGTTGAGAGGAGAGCGCAATTCGTGGCTCATATTCGCGATAAAGGTACTTTTGGCTTGATTGGCTTCGTCGGCTATTTCTTTCGCACGGATTATTTTTTCTTCAATGGAAATGCGATGGCTCACATCGTTTTGAATGCCGATAAAATGGGTAAGGTTTCCCTTTTTATCACGGACAGGAGAAAGACTTAATTCATTCCAGAATCGCGTTTTATCTTTGCGGGTATCGTGTAAGAGAATCTGGCAAGATTTTCCCGTGGCGATCGCCTCTTTTAGTTTCTGAAAATCTTCACTTTCGCGATCGCTATCCAAGAGAAAATCAAATTCCTGCCCCAATACTTCATCACTACTGTATCCTGTAATTCTCTCAAAACCAGTATTGACGAAAATAATAGGATAATTTTCAATGCGAGCCTCGATGATAATTATACCATTAACTGACTCCGCGATCGCTCTTTTTAAAATTCGCAAATGTTCCTCAACAGCTTGGCGAGATTCGATTTCTTGCTGCAATTGTTGGTTTTGCTGTTGCAGTTGGAGTTGTAGCGATCGCAGACGCAGTTGGTTGTCAATTCGTGCTAATACTTCTACAGTTTCAAAGGGTTTAGTAATATAATCAACTCCTCCAGTTTGAAAGGCTTTCACCTTATTATCTGCTCCATCCAAAGCACTAATAAAAATTATAGGAATATCGCTAGTTTTAGGATTGGCTTTCAGTTGCTCACAAACTTGATAGCCATTTAAACCTGGCATAGTAATGTCTAATAAAATTAATTGAGGGGGTTTCGATTGTGCCGATTGCAGCGCTAGTTTACCATTCGGTGCAACCCTAATTTCATAATCTTTCCTAGAAAGCATTTGGGTTAAAACACTTAAATTTGCTGGCGTATCATCGACAACAAGAATTCCGATTTTTTGGGTTTCAAAATGAGTCATTATGTTTCTCCTCCTCCTTCAGCTAACTCTAATAATCGATCTAACCGATAGGAATTGGTTAAATCGAGTAATGTTGACGCAATTTCTGGATACTGTGGCTGAATTTCTGTAATTAGTTCATGTAACTGTTGAATTTGACCCTCAACTATTGCTTGATAAAATATTGCTAACCATGTTTTGGGTAAAATGTCAAGATCGGCAGGAGTTATTTGTTGCGATGCAGTAGGAGAGGAAGACTTCTCTAATTCTTCGTAGATAAAAACAACCTCTAAATGTTTCTCTAAAGCCGAAAAAATAGTCTCTTCTCGAAAAGGTTTGCGAATAAAATCATCAAATCCTACTGCAAAAACTGCGGCCTTTTCTTCTTCTAAAACACTGGCAGTAATTGCCAAGATTGCTGTCTCTTTACCTTGAGAATAAGAACGGATTTTTTTCGTTGCTTCATAGCCATCCATAACAGGCATTCGCAAATCCATCCAAATGAGATGAGGTTGCCAATTTTGCCAAATTTCAATCGCTTTTTGACCATTTTCTGCTTCTTGAAGTTCAAAACCAAAAGGATTGAGCAATTTAATCAAAAGTTGGCGATTAATGGGTTTATCATCAACAATTAAAATACGATAAAGGGGTTGATTGGGAGCAAGGGCGATCGCATTTCGTTTGCTTGTAGGGGTAGAAATATCACTATTTTTTGCGATACTCACTTGCATGGAAAACTTGAAAACTGTTCCTCGATCTACTTGACTTTCTACAGTAATATCTCCTCCCATGAGTTGTATAAACTTGCGAGAAATAGGTAAACCCAAACCCGTCCCTTCTTGAGAGTTTAAACCGCTTTGAGTTTGTCCAAAGGCGGTAAAAACGCTATCGATCTCTTCTGGAGCAATTCCGACTCCCGTATCTTCAATTTCAAAATGAAGGGTTGTTTGTTGTTGGTTGTTTACTTCTTCATCACTCCCGGCAAAGACTCGAACAGCAATCCCTCCCTCGTAGGTAAATTTAATGGAATTGTTAATAAGATTAATTAGAACTTGATGAAGTTTAGTGCGATCGCTATGAACAAAACGAGGCACATTATCTGCATACTCGCAATGAAGTTGTAATCCTTTTTCTTCTGCTTTGAGATATAACATTTGTTCGACTTCATCTAAGAGACCATAGAGGTCGAAATCTGAAGGATTGAGGGTTGTTTTTCCCGCTTCAATTTTAGACAAATTTAAAACATTATTAATCAATGTTAATAAATATTCACCACTGCGATTAATCAAATTGATATTTTCCTGTTGATCTGGGTCAAGTCTTTGCGATCGCGTCAGAATTTGCGAGAAACCGAGAATAGCATTGAGAGGAGTTCGTAATTCGTGACTCATATTAGCTAAAAAGGTGCTTTTTGCTTGGTTAGCTGCATCGGCTTTTTCCTTAGCAATTTCTAATTGTTGGTTAGACTCGGCCAATTCTGCCGTGCGTTCTTTCACCCGCTCTTCTAAGGTGATAAAATCATCTTGCAACTGTGCGGCCATGGTGTTAAAAGATTTTGCTAATTCTCCGAGTTCATCCTGACGTTGAATATCTGTTGTTTGCTGCCATTTTCCTTCAGCAAGGGCTTTCGCTGATTGATTTAAACGCAGAATGGGTTGTGTAACCCAACGTGCCGTTAAAATGCCTAAAACCGTCGCTACGGCCAAAGCGACCAGACACAGGGCGATCGTCGTGCGGTTATTAGCATGGATTTGTTCCATAAAGTCCGCTTCTGGGATAACTACGACAATAAGCCAGTCCAGACCGTACTCATCTTGAAAGGGTTGAACTTGAATGAATTCTCGCCGACCATTGAGGGTAAAGGCGAGTTGTTGGGGGTTTTGAATGCGAGTAAAATCTCCAAAATGTGCTTGTAAATATTTTGCCGTTTCTCGTACTAGGGGATTTTTGAGTTCACTTGCCTTGAGACGTTGAACATCTTTGTCTTTTTTCACATAAGATAGTTCCTCAAGAGATGTCGCTAATAAAGTTCCCGATCGCTCCATAATAAAAGTCTCACCAGACTTGCCAATTTCTAAATTTTTGAGAAATTGCGTAAATTCTTCCGATAAAAGGAAATCTGTCGCACAGGCTCCTATCGTTTGTCCTCCTTCATCATAAACGGGTATACTCGCAGAAAGGAGGGGAACATGAATAATCGCATCAAGATAAATTTCCCCCCAATTTGGTTTGCCTGTCCTTATCGCACTTTTGTACCAAGGGCGAGTGCGAGAATCAAAGCGAGGTATTCTTTCATCAATGGTCGGGTTACTAAGGTTTCCTTTCTCATCAAAGTTGTAATCTCGAAAACGATTACCCGTTGATTGATTAACAATTGAGAATAGTCGGGATTTATTCGGTTCTTTGCCTACTCCTAAAAATCCACCGTCCTTCTCACTTCCACAATAAATCCAACTATTGCTAGGAAAAAGTCGCGACTGTTCCCAAAGCAAGTATTCTCCTTGCATCTTATCAATATCAATATCACCGCGAGCAAAAGCACTAGCATTAATTCTATTAATAATGTGAGGCGCTTCAGTGTATGCTTTTAATTCTCGTTCGATCCGAGCCGAGAGTTCTTTTCGTAATTGTAATGCTAAGTCATTAACGGCTTTTTGTCCATTACGGTAGGAAAGATAGCCTACAACTCCTACTGTACCAAAAATTTGCAGAACAAAGGGGACGAGCAAAACAACTCGTAAAGGCAGTCGTTTTGATATATCTGTCAGGGTGTTGGCTAGGGATTTGAAAACCATATTAAGAATTAAGAATTAAGAATTAAAAATGAATCTTAGATGGGAATTTCAATCAGAAATACTGTTTCTCCTGGCTTGGAGGCACAAGATAGTTGACCATTATGTTTTTCTGTCACAATTTGATAGCTAATTGATAAGCCTAATCCTGTTCCTTTGCCAATGCTTTTCGTGGTAAAGAAGGGATCGAAAAGTTTAGATCGGGTAGTTTCACTCATTCCCATGCCATTATCGCAAATGCGAATGATAATATTATTATCTTTTCTCTGGGTTTGGATGTCAATTTGACTGGGATGTGCTTGCATTTGTTCTAAGGTTCGCTGGCGATCGCGTTCTTCTAAAGCATCGATCGCGTTACTAATAATATTCATAAATACCTGATTGAGTTGTCCGGCATAACATTCTACTAGGGGTAATTCGCCATAGTTTTTAATAATTTTAATTTCTGGTCGCCAATCTTGCGATCGCAAACGAGTTTGTAAAATCATTAAGGTACTATCAATACCATCGTGAAGGTTAACATCTTTGACTTCCGATTCATCGAGACGAGAGAAAGTTCGCAGGGATCTCACAATTCCACTGATGCGATCGGTTCCGACGCGCATAGATCGAAGTAATTTCTGTAAGTCTGCTTTGAGAAAATCAAGGTCGATCGCTTCAATTTCCTTGCAGATATCGGGATGAGGTTGAGGATAATATTTTTGATAAAGATCGAGCAATCCTAATAAATCTTCTGTATATTCATTCGCATGGACGAGATTACCATGAATAAAATTGACGGGATTATTAATTTCATGTGCCACTCCAGCGACCATTTGCCCCAAACTGGACATTTTTTCGCTCTGAATCAGTTGCGTTTGGGTGCGTTGTAATCGTTCTAAAAGGTTTTCCAATTCCTGGGTACGCGCTTGACTTTGGGTGAGGAGATTGGCTTGATTGAGGGCGATCGCTAACTGATCGGCAACGGCTTCTAAAAGCTCTACTTCGTCATCATGCCAAGGTCGCACTTCTTGATGTTGAATACAAGCAATAATACCATAACGTTCTCCGGTATTATCCCAAACAGGAAGAACCAACATCGATTGATTTCCTAGGGTCATTACAAACTCTCGTACTTCTCGATCTTCGATTTGAGAAACATCATTGAGATGCACGGTTTGTCGTCGCAAAACCATTTCTGAAAGCGGTCCAAAAGCACTAACAGAATGTCGTCCGATAAAACTGGGTAAATTCTCAGTTTGCACTTCCGCGACAATATCCCAATAGGCTTTTTCTCCTTCTTCAACATACCAAGCAAAGTGACAGCGATCGACTTCGATAAAACGCTGAATCTCCTGTACTGTTGTATTAATAATTTGTTTTAAGTCGAGGGAGTTACGAATTTGGTTGGTTAATTGGTTGAGTAGTTTTTCTCGTTGTGCTTGTTGAGAAATAAGCTCGGTTGATTCTTGCAAGGCTTCCTCTTGACGTTTGCGACCGGTAATATTGAGAGATGTTCCGACTAAGCGAATGATTGTTCCTGCTGCATTTTTGATGGGGTTAATTATTGTTAAATACCAGTAATTTTCTCCGTGAAAATTTACAGATTCTTCGTAGGCAAAAGACGTGCCAATATCGAGACAATGATTATAATTTTGGCGGATATTGCGAGCTTGATCTGGAGCAAAAATTTCTTCGGGAGTTTTATGGAAACATTCTTCGTTTGTCATCCCAGTTATTTGCTCTGTTGCTCGATTAAAACTAATAAAACGAAAATCTTTATTTTCAAGAACATCTACGACAAAAATAGGATTGCTGACTCCATCATAAATGCTGCGAAGGAGTTGTTTTTGTTTTTGTAATTCTTGTTCGGCTTTTTTGCGATCGGTGATATCCCGAGATACACCTACGGTTAAAATAATTTCTCCTTTTTCGTTGCGAATGGCAGATTTAATTGTATTAAATTGTCGCACTTCTCCATCATGACGGGTTACGGGTTCTTCTACTTCCAGAAGTTGTCCGGTTTCAAAAACATAAGCATCATCGCGAACATATTGTTGAGTATAATCAGGATTGTTAAAAGAAGCATCAATAAGGCTTTGTAGTTCTTCGTTACTCATGCCATAATAATCTCGAAAAGATTTATTCCCCCAGACAATCTGGGATTTTTCCCGTTTCACTAATACCATATCGGTAATAGAATCGAGAATTTGTTGATACTTGGCTTCACTTTCTTGTAAGGCTTGCGCGATCGCTTTGCGATCGCTAATATCAGTGATAATACCAATTAAACCCAGTAGTTCCCCCAATTCATCTTTAATACCATTGGCACTAATAATGGCAGGAAAATGACGACCATTGCGAGAACGTTGTTCGGCTTCACCCATCCAAGATTCTCCGTTAAGAACGGTTAAGACGACTTCTTGATAAATATCACTATCTGGATAACAGGCTGCAATTCCTCCCATTTCTCGATAGTTTTCTATGGTTTCGCAATGGTAGAGTTGAATGTGAGCTAAATTTTGATAAATGAGTTCCCCTTGGGGATTTGCAATGGCGATCGCGTCGCTGGCACTTTCAACGGCTCGTTTAAATATCAGTAATTCTTCTTCAGCGTGTTTGCGATCGGTAATGTCGATAATGATACCATCCCAAATAATAGCATTGTCTTCTTGTCGTTCTGGTTTTGAGATAATTTGCACCCATTTTAAGATTCCGCTGGGGGTAATGATGCGGTGTTCGTGGTCAAATCTTATCAGCGATCGCGCTGATTCTTGGATCGTTTGATGGAGAGAATCAATATCGTTTTGATGAACTAGATCGAAGGATTGACTAAAATTGCTCGGATCGAGTTCATAAATGTCGCGGCTTCCTTCAGAAACATAGGGAAAAGATGGTGTTCCATCGGCTTCAAGGCGAAATTGGAAAATTAATCCAGGGATATTATCAATTAATCTTTGCAAGCGAATTTCAGTGTCATGCAGTTTTTGGGTTCTTTCGATAATTTTCTCTTCTAGTTCATTATTTAATTTTTGCAGAGCTTTTTCTGTTTTAATGCGATCGCTAATATCAGCAAAAGTTCCAAGAATCCCAATAACATTACCTTGAGAGTCGTGCAAGGGAATTTTATTTGTCTCTAGCCAATAGGAATTACCATCGGCTTGTTGTGCCGGTTCAATAATGCCTAATTCAGGAGTATCGGAGTCCATAACACGGCGATCGCATTCCCGGAAAAATTCTGTTTCTTCTGGTTTCCAAGGCAGATCGTAGTCAGTTTTCCCGACAATATCTACAGGAGAATTTAAACCAGTAAGATTAGCAAAATATTGATTGCAACCCAGATAAACAGATTGGCTATCTTTCCAGAATATTGCTCCAGGGATATTGTCGATCGCCAGACGCAAAAATCCTTCGGAGTCGGAAGAATATCCCCGGCGAATTGCTTCTAACTCAGCCTGAGTTTTTTGCAATTCTTGCTCTTTTTGGCTACAACGGTGTTGAGATTCTGCCAACTGTTGTTGTAAGCGTTGATTTTCTTCCTTAAGTTCGGCAATCTCTTTTTCTTGCAGTTTGAGTTTTTTGGGCATCGGTTTTTCCCAGATTAAAAATAAACTTAGAGATCGAGTTTTTTCGTTATCTCACTAAAAAAATGATGCTAAAGTTTACTCTGTTTTTTATTCTAAATTAAGATTGAGTTTGTTGCTCTAAAACGCGATTAAGTTTTCCACTCTGATATCCTTCCAGATCGAGGGTGACATAGAGAAAGCCAAACTCTTGAAAAATGGCGACTAAACTGGGTAGATCGACACTCGCGATAAAGGCTTTAATTTGTTCGGGGGGGAGTTCAATTTTTGCTGTATTCCCAGCCGATCGCACTCGCAGATTCTGCCATCCTAATTTTCGCAGATAAACTTCCGATCGTCCAACGCGCTGCAATTTTTCTACGGTAATTTCTTCCCCATAAGGAAAACGAGAACTCAAACAGGGTTGAGAAGGTTTATCCCACCAGGATAAACCCAAAGTTTTGCTTAATTCTCGCACTTCTAATTTTGTTATTCCTACTTCTGCTAAAGGCGATCGCGCACCTCGTTCTTTTGCGGCTTGAATTCCAGGACGATAATCTTGTAGATCGTCAGCATTAACCCCATCAATAACATAAGGATAGCCTCGAGCGATCGCGATCGGTTTTAAGGTATCGTGAAGTTCGCTTTTACAAAAATAGCAGCGATTGACAGGATTGGAAGTATAGTTAGAATTCTCCATTTCATGGGTTTCTATGGCTTCGTGAGTAATGCCGATGGTTGCTGCTTGTATTTTGGCTTCTTCTAAGTCTTCTGGTAGTAGAGATGGGGAAATTGCTGTTATTGCTACAGCGCGATCGCCTAAAACATCATAGGCAAGTTTTGCCACTAAGGTGCTATCAATGCCACCAGAATAAGCAATCAAAGCGCGATCGATTTCTCTCAATAATCTTTTTAATTCTTGCAGTTTGCGATCCAACATAAAATTCACCTCAAATTTCTCAAATTTTAACATTTTTAGAGAGTTAATAACTACTAATCACTAATCACTAATTACTAACTAACCTAAGTTGCTAGTTACAAATATTAAGTGTGTCGATCCCCCTAAATCCCCCTTAAAAAGGGGGACTTCCGGATTCTCCCCCCTTAAAAAGGGGGACTTCCGGATTCTCCCCCCTTATTAAGGGGGGTTGGGGGGGATCAAATTGATAACTAGCAAGTTGAGTTAACCACTAACCAAGCGGTAGATATAAAGTAAAACAACTTCCTTTTTCTAGCTCTGAAGTTACACTCAAATCTCCTCCGTGGAGTTGAGCGAGTTTCTTCGATAATGCTAACCCTAAACCCGTTCCTTTTTGCCGACGCTGAAGGCGATTTTGAATTTGAGTAAAAGGCTGAAATAGCTTCTCGATATCTGCTGCTGCAATGCCAATTCCCGTATCAATGACGGAAAATTTTAAAAGGGGAGATTCCCCTCGATCGCGGGTGCGATCTACCTTGAGTAGAATTGAACCAGATTCTGTAAATTTGATCGCATTTGAGAGTAAATTAACTAAGATTCGTTTGAGACGATGTTGGTCAGCAATACAGGTAGAAATATCTGGGGCAATTTCTAATTTTAATTCTAATCCTCTGGCATTGGCAAGCTGTTTAATCATCGAGATGGAAGCCAAGCAAACTTCTTCGATTGAGAGGGTTTCTAAGTATAATTCTTCTCGATTGGCTTCAATTTTTGCCAAATCTAATAAATCGTTAATCAGGTTGAGCAAATGCTTTGAAGATGAGGCGATCGCGCGAATATATTCCATTTGCTTTGGGTTGAGATCGCCGTAAATGCAATCGACTAGCATTTGAGATAAACCAACAATTCCAGTTAAAGGCGATCGCAAATCGTGACTCATCATCGAAAAATTTTCATTTTTTTGTTGATTTTTTTGCACCAATTCGCGGGCAATTTCTTTTTGTTGTTGTAATTCTACCTCAATTTGTTCTTGGTATAAAGCCAAGGCGCAATTCTCCGCAATAGTCTCGGCAATTTTGATTTCTTGTTGACTCCAAGGGGATTGGCGATCGCAATCTTGCAAAACTAAGATACCTAGATCGCGGTTTTGATAGTGCAGGGGAATTTCCAATTTTAAAAAATCTGCGGTTAAAAAATTGGCACTATCCATCGCCATTGGAGACTCGATTTCAGAAACATTTTCCCGAGTAGAAGAAGCGATTCTATGGCGATCGGGAGAATGAGACTCTCCCAATAAACAACAAGCATTTAAACACGATTCTTGTTGTAGCGTTGGTGTTGAAGCATAGCGAATAATAAGATTTTTATTGCGATCGGGAAGCGCAATAAAACAATGATTTATGTTGAGAATCTCACGCAATAAATCGATATTTTTATTAATACAGCTATGGGAATGATAATTCACAAAATTTGATGAGAATCGGGAGCAGAGAAACGCTTATATTAAAACTGACGGCGAGAAAAAATCAGGATTGCGATCGCTAAAAAGAGAATCATATAAACTAAAGCATAAAGTGCATCTGTCAAAAGTTCTGATGGTGGAGGCAGCAAATTATAAACCGCTTCATTTCTGAAATTTAATCTTGACAAATCGGGCAGAATGAGATAGAGATTTTTTGAGATCGACTCAATTTGAGCATTTTCACTGAGCTTTCCCAATGCCACCAAATCTTTACTGCCGTGTCCCATTAAATAAATCCCTAGGGAAAGGATCGCCGCAACTAAAGAATTAGTAAATGTACCGAACATCAAAGCCGCAGCAATTAAAACGCCAAGTTCCAAAAACAAAAAGGCGAGGACGATGAGAAAATTAACCAAAAGGAAATCATGGCGATCGCCAGCCAACATGACCCAATAGACAATACTCATCATCCCGACGATCGCGCCGATAATCCCCCACAGTCCCAAATGTTTACCCACAATAAATTCAGCGCGACTGACAGGTTTAGACAAGATTGTTAATAGGGTGCGCTTCTCAATTTCCTTGTTAATCAAGTTTGTTGCGACAAAAATAGCCGCGATCGCACTGCATCCGGCGATCGTCCCTAACCCCAAATCAATAAACATTTTCGTCTCCGTCGCTGCCGCAACTTCCGGCAGCCATCTCTTGGCAATGCCGAGAAATAAAGCAAAAATGCCCAGGAAATAAAGAACGCGATCGCGCAGAGTTTCGCGAAACCCATTCCCTGCGATCGCCAAAATTCTACCCGCGTTCATGAAATTTAATATTTGTGACTTATTGGTTATTTACTCAGTATATCTCGCGTCCTTGAGCGCAGTCTCGCAACTTCAGGTAAATTAGTAAGTTGATTACCGATTTACCGATTACCGATTCTTCCATGTCCCAACCGCAAAAATTGTACGAGGGTAAAGCAAAAATTATCTATACCACAGAGGATATAGATAGTTTGCTTGCTTACTTTAAAGATGATGCAACCGCTTTCAACGCGCAAAAACGAGGCACCATTCAAGGGAAAGGAGAGGTCAACTGTACCGTTTCAGCCGCACTGTTTCAGTATCTCGAAGAGCAAGGTATCCCCACCCATTACCTCGAGCAAACGGCACCAGATTGGATGCGAGTGCGATCGGTCAAAATTTTCCCCTTGGAAGTCGTGGTGCGAAATAAAGCAGCCGGCAGTTTATGCAAGCAAACGGGATTGCCTCTGGGCAAACCGCTCGAGAATCCCCTGGTTGAGTTTTACTATAAAAATGATGCCCTTGGCGATCCCTTGCTGACCCGCGATCGCCTATTCTTAATGGAACTTGCTACTCCTGTGCAAGTCGAAGAAATGCACACCCGTGCTTTACAAATTAATCAATATCTGACAACGTTTTTTGAAGGTTGTGGAATTACGTTGGTTGATTTCAAACTCGAATTTGGCTTGGATGCCCAAAACCAAATTCGTCTTGCCGACGAAATTAGTCCCGATACCTGTCGCTTATGGGATACTGCCGAAAGCGATCCCCAAAAACGGGTGATGGATAAAGATCGTTTTCGTCAAGATCTCGGGCAAGTTGAATCAGCTTATCAAGCTCTGCGGGAAAGAGTTCTGAAAATGGCCTCCTCCCCTCAGAATTCATAATCGCCATCCTGCATAAAACATCTTAAAAACATAATTAAATTGGTGTGTAGAAGTGTTAAACCGAACTAAAAAAATGCGCCTATCACTCGTTCCTATCGTTGTCTTGACTGCTTCAACAACCCTGAGTACAGCAGATTCCGCCCTGGCGATCGCCGAGCAAGTTGCCCCAGAGAGAACCGCTTTGACCCAAGAAGCCTCAATCTCCGCTACTGACAATACCATTGAGCCTGATTTGAGTGTACCTTTCACCAAAACCCAAGAAAAATTCATTACCTCCATTGGCGATCGCGAAACCGAAAGATTGCCCGAGGAACTGGCAACGATGCCGGAAAATGAATCCATTCTCCTGAAAAGTCCAGAATTTTTCCAAGCATCGGAGCAAACTTGGGAAATTAAAAGTATTGAAATCCTTGAAACTGAAGCAAGTGAAGCTATCCCCGCACCAATCCCAGGGCTAACTAACTTAGTTGAAGCGCAAACCTCAGAAACGCCTTTAACGCTTTCCTTATTTCCCGAAATTTCCCAGTCACTTTCTCAGCCAGAGGCGATCGGCGATCGCGAATTAGTTCAAGCACTGCCAGACTCTGCTTTAGAAGGGGAAGAACTCACCCAAGCAACACCAGACTTTCCCGTAGATTCTCCTTTAGAAAATGAGATTCCCACGGCACCACCAAGCGAAGCCGAACCGCAAGTCCTCGTTTCAGAAGTGACCGTAGAAGGTAGAGGATTAACCCCAGAACTCGAAGAACTTGTTTATAACACCATTAGCACCCAACCCGGCAGAACAACCACCCGAGGGCAACTCCAAGAAGATGTTAACGCCATTTTTGCGACAGGATTCTTTGCCAATGTCACCCAATCCCCAGAAGATACGCCATTAGGGGTGCGAATTTCCTTTCGAGTCGAAGTTAACCCCGTTTTAAGTCGCGTCGTGGTGCGAAATCTTCCTCAAGGAGTGAACGAACCGGCAATTGCTCAAGAGGCGATCGATGAAATTTTTGAGGAGGGATATGGAGAAACCCTCAATCTCCGCAACTTACAAGAAGGAATTATCAGGTTAAACGAGTGGTATCAACAAAACGGCTACGATCTTGCCCAAGTCCTAGACAGTCCCAACGTTAGTGATGATGGGGTTGTTACCTTGGTCATTGCTGAAGGGATTATCGAAGATGTTCAGGTTCGCTTTTTTACAGAAGACCAAGAAGAAGTAGACGGTATAACTCGTCCCTTCATCGTCACCCGAGAAATGCAGCTTGCACCGGGTACCGTATTTAAACGAGAAACCGCTCAAGCCGATCTCCAGAGGATATTTGGCTTGGGACTCTTTAAAGATGCGCGTTTATCTTTTTCTCCTGGCACGAATCCCTCTCAAGTCATTGTTAATGTTGATGTAGAAGAAAGCAATACTGGCTCGATCGCCGCCGGTGCCGGGATTAGTTCCTCAACAGGCTTCTTTGGGACAGTAAGCTATCAACAGCGCAATGTCGGCAGCAATAATCAGCAACTCACCAGTGAATTACAAATCGGAGAACGGGAAATCTTATTCGATCTCAGCTTCACCGACCCTTGGATCGCCACAGATCCCAACCGCTTGTCCTATACTGTGAACGCCTTTCGCCGACAATCAATTTCTCTAATTTTTGATGGAGGAGGTACAGAAATTCGCCTTCCCAACGGCGATCGCCCTCGCGTCGTCCGCACGGGGGGAGGAATCACCTTCAGTCGCCCCCTCTCTCCCGATCCCTTTACAAAGCCCGAGTGGACGCTTTCCGGCGGATTCCAGTATCAAGGAATATCCATTCAAGATGCCGATGGAGATCTCAGTCAATTTGACAGTTCCGGCAATTTACTCTCCTTTTCTCCAGGGGGAAGCGATATTTTAGCCCTCCTGCAATTCGGCGCAGTTCGGGATTTGCGAAATAGCGCCCTGGAACCCACCGAAGGTTCTCTCTTACGTTTGGGCATGGATCAAAGTATTCCCATTGGTGCGGGAACCATCTTATTTAACCGTTTGCGAGCGAGTTACAGTCATTACTTCCCCGTGGATTTCATTAACTTTACCGAAGATCCCGATGCGCCCCAAACCCTCGCCTTTAATCTTCAAGCGGGAACCATTATCGGAGATTTGCCCCCTTATGAAGCCTTTAGTTTGGGGGGAGCAAATTCCGTGCGCGGGTTTGCGGAAGGAGATGTGGGTAGCGGTCGTTCCTATTTTCAAGCTACGGCAGAATATCGCTTCCCGATTTTATCTTTTGTCGGGGGGGCGTTATTTTTAGATTACGGAACCGATTTGGGCACCGGCAATGATGTTCCAGGGAACCCTGCTGGGGTGCGAGGTAAGCCAGGCAGTGGTTTTGGCTATGGCGTTGGGGTTCGCATTCAGTCTCCTCTCGGACCAATTCGGGTTGATTATGGCTTTAATGATGATGGCGATAGCCGCCTGCATTTTGGTATTGGACAGAGGTTCTAGGGAAAAGATTAATGCTGAATAATGAAGGACATGGAAAGGACAATTGGGGAATCTTTTGTGCGATCGGGGGTAGGGCTGCATTCGGGTCATAAGACGACGGTGCGGGTTCTCCCTGCGCCTTCTGGGGCGGGACGCTATTTTGTGCGGACGGATCTACCCCAGAAACCGAAAATTCCCGCTTGCTTGCCTTCTGTGGCTCAAACTGCCCTATCTACGGAGTTAGAAGGGGAAGGGGCAACTATTCGCACGGTGGAACATTTGCTGGCGGCTTTGGCAGCAAGCGGCATCGATCATGCTTGCATTGAAGTTGATGGGGGGGAAATTCCTTTGCTGGATGGATCTGCCCGAAACTGGATGGAGGCGATCGCGGCGGCGGGTTTTCGGGACTTATCGCCTGAGACAAGTGTTAAGACAAATCTCAATGTTGTGGAAATTCGCGAACCGATTTCCGTACAAGAAGGAGACGCATTTGTTACCGCCATGCCTGCCAGGGAAACTCGTTTTACCTACGGCATCGATTTTTCCTATGCTCCCATTGGCAATCAATGGTACAGTTGGAATCCCGAAGTTGAAGATTTTGCTGGCGCGATCGCCCCTGCCCGTACTTTTGGTTTTGCCGACCAAATCGAGCGCCTGCGTCAAGGAGGACTGATAAAAGGGGGAAGCCTTGATAATGCCTTGGTTTGCGATACTGAAAAATGGTTGAATCCACCTTTAAGATTTGCAAATGAACCAGTACGGCATAAACTTTTAGATTTAGTGGGGGATTTAAGCCTATTGGGAAAATGGCCGAGAGGACATTTCCTCGCTTATAAAGCCAGCCATCATCTACACGTTCGACTTGCGAAGGCGATCGCGCAGTGTTTGTAGATGTGCCTTGACAGTCCCCCATTGACCCCTATCATATTGGCGCTAGGAGTTCAAGCAATAAGAGCAGGAATAATGACAATAGCAACTGAAACAAACCCCAAAATCACCCCCGTGCCAGAAACCGACCCAGATGGCAATGCCAAGCCATTACCCGAAGCGATCGTCATGGGGATCGAAGAGATTCAAAGTCTTCTACCCCACCGCTATCCCTTTGCTCTAGTGGATCGCATTATCGAATTCGTCCCCGAAAAAAAAGCGGTGGGGATTAAAAATGTCAGCATTAACGAACCCTTTTTTCAAGGTCATTTTCCCACTCGTCCGATTATGCCTGGGGTGCTGATCGTTGAAGCAATGGCTCAAGTGGGGGGACTAATTCTCACACAAATGGACAATAGCGGTCGTTTATTTGTCTTTGCCGGCATTGATAAAGTTCGTTTTCGTCGTCCGGTCATTCCTGGCGATCGCCTCGTTATGACGGTGGAACTCCTTCGCATCCGAGGCGGTCGTTTTGGCAAAATGCACGGTCGCACGGAAGTAGACGGCCTGTTAGTCACGGAAGGCGAAATGATGTTTTCCTTGGTAGACTAATCCCTGAATGGTGCAAGCTGAATTTGCCGGAGTAACTCCCTTGAAAACTTTAATTCATCCGAGTGCTGTCATTCATCCTCAAGCCGAACTGCATTCTACGGTTCGAGTCGATCCCTATGCCATCATTGGCGAAAACGTGAAAATCGGTGCGGGAACTCGTATTGGCGCTCATGTTGTCCTTGAAGGTCCGACAGAAATTGGGGTAGACAATCATATTTTTCCGGGGGCGGCCATCGGACTCGAACCTCAAGATTTAAAATATAAGGGGGGATTGAGTTGGGTCAAAATTGGTGATGGTAATCGCATTCGGGAATATGTCACCATCAACCGCGCAACGGCGGAAGGAGAAGCGACAACCATTGGCAGCAATAATTTAATCATGGCCTATTCTCACGTCGCCCACAATTGCAAAATTGGCGATAAGGTGGTGATTGCTAATAATGTGGCCTTAGCGGGTCATGTGGAGATTGAGTCTAGGGTGGTCGTTGGGGGGGTATTGGGTATTCATCAATTTGTTCGCGTTGGCACAATGGCGATGTTGGGGGGCATGAGTCGCATCGATCGCGATGTTCCTCCCTATATGTTAATTGAGGGCAATCCAGGGCGGGTGCGATCGCTGAATTTAATTGGTTTACAACGAAGCGGACTGAGTGAAGAGGAGATGACTTTATTGAAAAAGGCGTTTCGGATGCTTTATCGTTCGGATCGCTCTTTTAATGATGCTCTCAAAGAATTAGATTTGCTGGGAGATAATTCTTATTTGGCGCATTTGCGATCTTTCCTAAACGCTTCTCTGACTCCCGATCGCCGGGGTCCGATTCCAGGCAGTCAAAAAGCAAAACGTTAAACAATTATCACGGGTTATCAATTACCCATTACCGATCGCAATGCGTATTTTTATCAGCACGGGTGAAGTTTCCGGAGATTTACAGGGATCCCTCTTAATTAAAGCCCTCAAGGGTCAGGGAGAGCAACGAGGAGAGGATTTAGAGATCGTTGCTTTGGGGGGCGATCGCATGGAAGCAGCCGGGGCAACTTTGATTGCCAATACCGCGCCGATTGGTTCGTTTGGTCTCATTGAATCCCTTCCTTTTGTGTGGGAAACGATAAAAATTCAACGCAAAGCAAAGCAATATTTACAACAAAATCCTCCCGATCTGGTGATTCTCATTGATTACCAAGACCCGAATTTGGCGATCGGTTCCTATTTGCGAGATAAATTCCCCGATTTGCCGATTATTTATTTTATTGCGCCCCAAGCCTGGATTTGGTACCCCTTGGGTAGTAAAGTGAATACGCTGGTTCGCATTACCGATCGCGTTCTGGCGATTTTTCCGGAGGAACAGAAGTTTTACGCACAACGCGGGGTGCCGTCTGATTGGGTGGGTCATCCCTTCATCGATCGCATTCAAACCGCACCAACGCGAGACAAAGCGCGGTTGCGTTTGGGTATCAAACCGGAACAAACGGCGATCGCCCTGGTTCCCGCTTCTCGCCGACAAGAAATCCAGTATCTTCTCCCGCCTATTTTTGCGGCGGCTCGCCAATTACAAGCTAAAATTCCCAAGGTACATTTTTGGATTCCTCTGGCTTTAGAACAATATCGCGATGCGATCGAGCAAAAAATTCAAGAATATCAATTACAAGCAACGGTTTTAGAAGGCAAAACTTTAGAAATTTTGGCGGCTGCGGATCTGGCCATTACCAAATCGGGAACGGTTAATCTCGAACTGGCTTTGTTAAATGTGCCTCAATTGGTTGTCTATCGCTTTCATCCTTTGAATGCCTGGATCGCGCGGAAGATTTTTAATTTTTCGGTTCCTTTTATCTCTCCGGTTAATTTAATGAATATGGAAGAAATTGTTCCAGAATTATTTCAGGAAGAAGTAACACCAGAACGCATTTGTCAGGAAGCACTAGAGTTATGGGAAAACCCCAAAAGACGCGATTTGATTCTCTCTGGATATCAGAAAATGCGGGCCAATATGGGAGAGTTGGGGGTTTGCGATCGCGCTGCTACAAAAATATTCAATCAACTCTCAAGGAACAATGGAAAAAAGCAAAAGATTAGTCTCTCTTGATGTCTTCCGAGGTATGGCGATCGCCAGCATGATTCTCGTCAATAATCCTGGCAGTTGGAGTCATGTTTATCCCCCCTTACTTCATGCAGAATGGCATGGTTTTACCCCTACCGATCTCGTTTTTCCCGCTTTTTTGTTCATTGCGGGGGTAGCAATGGCTTTTTCTTTACAAAAGTATCTCGATACAGAAAATACCCATTCTGAGCAACTTACTGCTAAAGTTTATTGGCGCATTGCGAGACGCTGCGGCTTGCTATTTTTACTGGGTTTATTATTAAATGGATTTCCCACCTATAATTTACCCGAATTGCGAATTATGGGAGTTCTACAGCGCATTGCTGTTGCTTATTTCTGTGGTGCAATGGCAGTATTGCATTTATCCAGAAAATGGTTATGGGGATTATCTGTTTTTATATTAGTGGGATATTGGCTGCTGATGATTTTCATTCCTGTACCTGGAATGGGTGCGGGAGAACTAACTCCTGATGGGAATTTTGCCGCTTATTTGGATCGTTTAGTGTTAGGAGTGCCGCATTTATACAAGCAAGCTAATTTCGATCCAGAAGGTTTATTTAGTACCCTTCCTGCTGTTGTTACCGTCTTATTCGGTTATTTTACAGGAGATTGGTTACGTTCTCAGCCACAAAAATCAAGAACGAGTTTGGGATTAGTTGCTTTTGGAATTTCCGGTTTATTATTGGGGTCTTTATGGGGAGCATTTTTTCCTATTAACAAGCAATTATGGACGAGTTCCTATGTTTTGTATAGTGCTGGCTGGTCGTTACTTTTGCTGGCATTTTGCTACGAACTAATCGAAGTTCGCAATATTAAACGCTGGGCATTTCCTTTTAAAGTAATGGGATTAAATGCGATTTTTGTGTTTGTTATTTCTGGTTTTGTCGTTCGCATTCTCTATCGCACTAAAATTGGCACGGGAGATGATGCACCGAGTACCTATAGTTGGTTATATCAAACCCTTTTTGAACCTTGGGCAGGTTCTTTAAATGGGTCTTTATTGTTTGCGATCGCCAGCGTTCTTTTCTGGTGGATAATCCTCTATTTCATGTATCGCCAACGTTGGTTTATCAAAATTTAAGCGGGTTTCCTGTAGGGACATTGCCTGCAATGTCCCTAGGAATTCCTAATAAGTTCCTCCAAATACTGTTGTGCTTCTTCTGGAGTCATCAATTTAGCTTCACCATCTTGCAGAATTTCGTATTGACCATTGCGAAATCCATGACCGGCGATCGCGCCTTCTTTAATGGCTTGATTTCCGAGTTCGTGTAGACGATTAAAACTCATCATATCGAGTTCATCATCCAGTTTTTGTCTGAGTTTTTCTTCTTCATTCATGAGTTTTCTACCTCAATTTTAGACACAATTTTATACATTTCGATCCCCCTAAATCCCCCTTAAAAAGGGGGACTTTGGGATTCTCCCCCCTTAAAAAGGGGGACTTTGGGATTCTCCCCCCTTATCAAGGGGGGCTGGGGGGGATCGAATCAATAACTAGCAAGTTGAGTTATATACACAATTTTATTCAATAGATAACATAGGCCGCATAAATAAACCATAAGTCGAACTACCGGGATCGGTATCCCGTTCTAATTTACTTTCAGCCCCATCAATTTGCAAGCGAATCAAATAATTTCCTGCTTTCACCTCCTTGACTGGGAAAAAAATGATTCTTGTATCCTGTTCAAAAGAATCAACTTCAAACAAATAAGATTTTGCCTCTTCTCTTGACCATTCATTGAGGGCAAGAATAACCTTTTGTTGAGGTTTAACATCCCAATTAATCTCAATGATTAGAGTTGCATTGCGTAAACCTTTGCCGATATCTATCAAATCATCAAGAGATGCGTCAATAATCGTTGGACGCAGGACAAAAGGAATTACATTCGATTTAACATTACGAAATTTTTCAATAGGATCGTTTTCACTCTCCTCATTATTATTGCCATTATTACCGATTTCGGTACGAAAAGGAAAACGATGAATAACTTGTAATTCTTGTATTCCTGCTTTTAAAAGTTCTTGAGGAAAAGAAGATAAAGATAATTTTATTTGATTTTTCTCTATATTTTCTGCCCTTGTTTCTGCGTCTCCAATGCGAACAAATACATCTTTTTCTTTTAAATTAGTTCCGCGAATAATAATCCTACTCTCTGCTTCAATGGGAACAAAACGACCATCTTGGTGCATAACATCTGTGACAGTCGGTTGATTAACAAAAGCACCAACCCCGCCAAATCTGTCTCCCATTGGTAAAGGTTTCGATCCGACTTCTTCTCCTTCAATCATCACAACACTTGCTTTATAAGCTAGAGAAAGATTATAGGCAGTTTGGAAAAATACCGACCAAATTTTAGAGAGGTCTTCAATTGTTAAATTAAGGGGTTGAAAAGAAACTTGTTCAACTTGATTCGTGAGTGTTGACTCGGTAAGATAGCCGAGGTTTGAGTCGGCTAGTGTATCGGCAATCATGTCTGTACTAATACTGGAACGATCGGTTAAAGTACGAATCACACTACCCAGTAAACGTTGAGGTTCTAGTTCTGCATCGTTACCATAAAAGCTAATCATATAGTGCATATCTAAAGCTGTTCTTGCTTTATTTGCGGCTAATCCTTGCCGATTTCTTCTTTGAATTTCTGCACTATTACCCCAAATAAAATTGGTAGGAACATGATACAAATAAAGATTTACACCTGTTTCGGGGGTAGCTGTCCCGATCGCATCTGGTCGTACCGTCGTCACTCTAGCCCCCTCTACATCGCCTTGAATGGCTGATTGTAGAAGTCTTTGTAAGGTGGCTGTAACTGTTGCGATCGCGAGATGATTACTCATAAATTTGTTTCTTTGCTGTTGATTTCCCGTTGCCTGTTGCCTATTCCCTGTTGCCTATTCCCTGTTGCCTTTTCCCTATTCCCTCTTGCCCCTTATTTCTTTTACGCTTGAACTAATCCGAGTCGCAGGGCTTTAACGATCGCTTGGGTGCGATTTTTGACCTCGAGTTTCGTAAAAATTGAGGACAAATGTGCTTTAACTGTTGCAACGGTGATATAGAGGTTTTTGGCGATCGCGTCATTGGATGCACCTTGCACTAACCAGTGTAAAACCTCTTGTTCTCGTTCGGTTAATTTTAGAGATTTGGCAATAGGCAGGGAATGACCCGCATAAAATTGAAAATGTCGGAAAAAGCGAGTGGCTACTTCAGGAGCTAAATAAATTTTATCATCAATGACCGTTGCGATCGCATTATACAATTGCGCGGCCAGGCAATCTTTAAAAACATACCCCATTGCTCCTCCTTGCATGGCGCGAAAAATCCAACTATCATCTTGATGAGAAGACAACACTAAAACTTTCCCTGTATAGGATAGTTCTTGCAGCCCGAGTAACGCATCAATACCATTATTTTCTGCCTTATTTTCTGAGAGTTCTAAATCTAATAAAATGAGAGTTGGTTGTTGTTTTTGGGTAACAGATAGCATTTGTTCGACGGTTGCGGCTTCCCCAATAATTTTAAATTTAAGTTCTCCGCGATCGTTGTAAAAATCGAGTAAAGTTCGCAACCCTTGACGAAAGCGTTGTTCGTCATCTACTAGCAAAATAGAAATCACTGGAGTTTTACGAGTCATGGTTATCGGGAAATAAAAACTGAGATTAAAGTTAAATTAAAGAGCAAATTAAAAAGTCAATTAGAGACAGAATTCTCCCAAAATCCCGATCGCACTTTGGGAACCTTGACGAGGTAATGTAAAACAAAAACGCGCACCTCCTTCTGGCATATTTTCCGCCCAGATTTTCCCTTGATGGCGATCGATAATATCTTTGGCGATCGCCAATCCTAAACCTGTTCCTCCAATACGTCTAGAATAGAAAGGAGAAAAAGCATTTTCTCGATCTTCTGGGGATAATCCTCTACCGCGATCGCAAATTTCAATTAATACTTCATCGGCTAAAATTTGCCAATTACAGAACAGTTTCTCATGTTCTGGACTAAAACTAATCGCGTTACAGAGTAAAACCTCAAAAACTTGTTTGAGTTGCCAGCGATCGATGGCTAAAATAATACCTTGGTCGGGATAAATCACTTTTATATTTTTTTCTTCTACTTGAGGTTGTAGCAAAGTCAGCGTTTCTTGAAGAATTTTTCTTAAATCGTAGAGTGCGGGATAAATTCGCATTTCGCGATCGCTATTAAGCAACCGTTTTAAATTATGACTTAATTCGCTAACACTATCTCGGATTCCTTGCGCTTGTTCTTGATATTTTCCTTTTGCTAAACCCAAACAGAGATTTTCTGCATATAAACCAATCAAAGCTAAGGGTTTTCGTAATTGATGTTTTCCTCGTTGAATCAGTTGTTCTAAAAAATCAATTTCTTCTCGCTGTTGGGTGACAGTTTGCATTAGTGCCATATAATTCTCTAAGAAGTTAATTTGCTGTTGAAGATAATGATATTCTGACTCTGATAAAGGCTGTTCTTTCCACAATAAAAAATATTCATCGGGCTTTTCTTGTCCGTCAAAACAGTAAATATAAATATAGTTTTTTTCTTGTGAATTTTCTGAGTTTAAAGCAATAAAATTAGATTCGATCGCAATCAATTGTAAAATAGGATGTGCGACTAATTGCCATTGGGTCCATTGTAGTTCAGGAAAATTGCGATCGAGCCAATTTTCTCCTTCTAGATAGCTTAAAAGTTCTCGATTTTCGCCTTCAGGAAGTATTGTTTGTTCTGTCTCGCTCTTTTTCAGAACAAACCGAAATGATTTACGTTCGTCTCCTTTTTGCTCTCGATAAACAATCCAAGTTGTAATACAAGACAAAGAAGAAGCAATATATTCGAGTTGTGTTTGACAAACTGAACTTAAATCCGAAGATGGAGACATTAGAGATAATTTCGCGTTTTGGCGATCGGAGATAAGAGAAGTCATCTCTGTATCAAAATTGGGGTCAAAATGGGAAGAATCTATTCAAAATCTGGGAGTTATTTCTATTAAAGACAAAAAAGAAACTATTTGGGGAAATTTAAGCATATTTTACAAATTATTTTACAATTGAACTTGCGTCATCTTTATTACTAAGTAGCCAAACTTCTTCTCGTCCCAGCGCAAGGGGTATTTCAGCGCGATCGCAAGCACGTTTGATTCGACGGCGAAATTCTCGCCCTACATCCCACTGTTTCAGGGGTTGTGTTGTAATCCAAACTCGGACGATCGCCGCGCGATCGGTGAATTCATCTAACCCTAAAATTTGCGGTTTTTCGAGAATGTATTCTTTCCAGTTGGCATCTTCTGCAAAATCTTCGCTGACTTGTTCTATTAAGGCGATCGCCTCATCAATATTAACACGATAGCTTAAGGGAATTTTGATATCGGCTTGAGAACGAAGACTGGAGAGATTAGAAACAATTTTAACTTCGCTATTGGGAATAGTAATTAAGCGTTGTTCTGTATCTCGCAGTTGGGTCATTCGCAGGCTAATATTTTCGACTAAACCAAATACATTTCCGACACCAATCACATCTCCAACCGCATATTGATCTTCTGCCAAAATCAAGAAACCATTAATAGCATCTTTGATCAAATTTTGGGAAGCAAGGGAAATCGCGACCCCAATTAATCCTGCCCCTGCTAGTAATGGTGCTATATTAACACCTAAACTGACTAAAGCCAATAGGATACCAATAATAGACAGAAAAATTGTACTAATACTTTTGGTAACACTAGAAATAGTAGAAATGCGCTGTTGTAATCTTTGAGTGCTGCGCTTGGGAATAAGTTCTGCACTTTGAATAAAAGCGGCAATGGAGCGATCGATGAGAACATAACTGAGTCGAACAAAAACATAAGTTAAAATTAAGATTGCACCTACTAATAAATATGATTTAATCCCCTCTAAAATCGTGATTTGCCAAAATCGAGTTTGAGGAAATAAAGAGAGAATCAGCAACGTTCCTATGGTCCAGAGAGCAATCTGAGAAAGTTGCCTGAGAATGCGGCGAATGGCACTTAAATTGCGGTATTGTCTTTGATTTAAACGAGTCGCGATCGGGGGTTCATCAAAAGGTTGAGAAGAGGGCGATCGCGCAAATTTAGCGGGTAAAATATTTAAAGCTAAACTAACCAGTGCGACCACTATAAAAATAATAATTCCCCGTCTTGCCTTTTTTCGCATTTGTTGGGGCTGACGTTCGGCTTTTGAGGCTTTTAAAGCATTGCTTATTTTTTCTTGTAAAGTTTCCGAGTAAGTAGTGGGATCGCTGCCTTGTAAGCGAGCATCGAGATGAGTTATGCTTAAAAGATAGCGATCGCTGACATAGAGAATGGGCAAAGATTGTGAGGTACGAATTTCAATTTCTACTTCTCGATCTGGGCTATTCAGATAATACTTTTGAATGTCCCACAGATTTTTTTGTACTTCCCGAACTCGTTGCGAAAGTTCTTCTTCCCCCCCTACAATAGGAAAAAGTGGTTTTCCATCTAATCTAATCCATTCGACAGATGTTTCCTTCTCAGTATCAAGAGGGAAAATTTCCGGTAGGGTGTTTTCAAGGGTTTGCGGTAAGAAAAGTTGTGCGGAAACGGGAGATAGACTGCTAATTCCTATCGTAACTATTAAAGTCAAGAGAAATAGACTCAAGATAGCCAGAAGGCGAGATTTTACTTGTTGTATTAGTCTTTGTTTGTCAATCATAAAAACTCGTTAATTTCAGCAATTTTTTCTAAAAAATCTTCTTCTTTGTGACCCAAAGAACGAGCGATTTTTAATCCTTCTTGCAAGGCATTTAAGGCTTGAGGATAATCTTCTAATTCTAGATAAATTTGTCCCATGCGATCGTAAATTTCCATAATTGAGAATTCATCGGTTGCATATTCTGCGGCTTTGATTTGTTCTCGATAAATCTCTAAAGCATAATCAAGTTGATCGTAAGTATAATACAATTCTGCCAATTTTTTGAGGGCATCGCTGGCGTAAGCGTAGTATTGATTAGCCCAAGCTAAACTAAAAGCCTCCTGATAGGTTGCGCTGGCGGTTTCTCCTTCACCAATGATTTCATAATCCCCAGCTAAAGAGATTTGTAAAGGGGGAATTTTGGCAATTAATTCCTTTTTTAAATACCCTTGTAACAATTCTATTTTAGTTTCGATCGCCTTTTCCGGTTGCTTGGCGCGATCGTAAAGATATGCCATCTGTTCCAAATAGCGTAAAATATTGGCATCGTCGAATTGCGATCGCGCTAATGTCAACAATTCTTTATAAACTTCTTCTGCCGCAAAATATTGAAACCATTCTAAATGAAGTTGCGCGATCGTGTTTAAAATTCGTTCTAACTCATTAATATCGCCTGTTTCTCGAACTCCCACTAAAATAAATTCGTACATGGCTAAGGCTTGAGGATAAAAGCGAATTCCCTCATAGGCGATCGCCAAAACATTAGCCAATTGAGAATCAAGTGTTTTCTTTTCCTCTGCGTCGGTTTGAATTTCTATGAGTCGTTCGCGAATGACAAATAAATCTTGATTGCGATTATTTTCCCAAGCAATTTTTCCCACTCTTCCCAATGCTGCAACTTCCTCCACTGCACCTAAATATCGTCGCAAGCGCAGTTCTCGATACCACATTGTAAAGGCACGATCTTTATCCCCATCTTCTGCTAAAAACTCGGTTTCTGCTTCTAAAGCAAATCGATCTAGGATCGGAATTAAATTGCGTTTTTCAGCATCGTTGAGAGGATTTGTTTCAATATCCGCAGGAAGAAGGGGATCGAGTTCGACAATTTCTAAAGGCTTAAATTCTTCTTCCTCCTGCTTATCCTTCTCCCGAGCCAGTACAATGTCCACAGGTTCGATCGCCAAACTCCCCGTTAAACAGGTAAAAATAATCAACGCGATCGCAATTTTCTTGTTCATACCAACCTCCAATCAATAACTGTTAATTATAGTTTTTGACCCTCCCCGCTCTAAAGAGACGGGGATTCGGAAGTAGTCCAGTAATGGACTCTTACAGGCGTGGTCAAAACGCCGCTACTGACTTCTTTAAGAGAAATTCCTAAAGTTGCCGCTACTTTTCTCAAAATATTCGCTGCTCCGTTGCAGTCAGCATTGACGAACAAACCATTCTGAGTACGATATAATCCCCGTTTAATTCGCTTTCCTGATGGCTTCCAGCTTTCGGGTTTTGCACCGAATGTCGGCAAGAAATCATCATCTAAAAACGATGCTTTCGAGGTGTAGCTTTCCTCAGTTTCGATGTACTCTATTCCATACAGTTCGCAAAGTTGCTTGATGCGTTCTTTGAGTTTAGCTGTAGGAATTTGAACAAACTTTTGATTGTTCTTTTTGCCGATATTGATACCGTTCTTTTGACCCTTGTTCCAGCCAAAAACAATGCGACCGATGCCATTTTCTAAGCAATGATTAATAACCAATCTCGCTGCTTTATTAACCGCATCTCTCATCTGACGGTTACGCTTTTCAGTGATGCGAGATAGTCTTTTAGACCAGAATCCTTGAGGTTTATTCTCCTTAATCGTCGCAATCTGTT
>NZ_JAYGHV010000011.1:0-29920 GCF_034932145.1 Spirulina sp. 06S082
AGTGCGATTGAATTACCACTGATGAGTGCAATAATTTGCGATCGCCGGAATGAAACTGTATCTTCCAGCAAGGGACGCACCGGGATGCAGATGCAATAGATTGGTGGGTTGATTCGCTGCTCACCCGAATGCGGGGAGCCAGCCCCCTAGGATTCGAGGCCGTGCTTGTCTGGCATCCTGACCCCTAATATATAATTCAAGGAGGAATTAAACGTGGACTTTTTGTCCGATTTCTTGACGCGCTTTGTGGCGCAGTTACAGTCCCCGACACTCGGCTTTCTGATTGGTGGTATAGTCGTCGCTTCCCTCGGTAGCCGACTATCAATTCCAGATGCAGCCTATAAGTTCATTGTCTTCATGCTACTCATGAAAGTCGGGCTAACCGGTGGACAGGGGATCCGCGACTCCAATCTGGCGGAGATACTTTTGCCCGCATTGTTCGCCGTGGCAATGGGGATCCTTATCGTATTCATTGGGCGCTACACGCTATGCGCGCTGCCGAAGGTCAAAGTCGAGGATGGCATTGCGACTGCGGGCTTGTTCGGTGCCGTGAGTGGTTCTACCCTCGCCGCCGCCCTGACGATACTGGAAACGCAAGGTGTCTCATACGAGCCTTGGGCCGCCGCACTCTATCCCTTCATGGATATTCCAGCCCTCGTGACCGCGATCGTCTTGGCCAGCATTTATACCAAAAAGCAGCGCGATACCCCAGTTGAGTCTCTCAGCGAGCAGCGCGTTACCGCAGACGGGTATACCAATGAGCGGCGCAATGAGCGGCGCATTACCGCACGTGGGTATCCCAAGCGCGATACTGCAGGCAAGCGGGTCAAGATATGGCCTATCGTGAAGGAAAGCCTTCAAGGTTCTGCTCTATCGGCACTGCTGCTCGGTCTCGCTCTCGGCCTGCTAACCCGGCCGGAAAGTGTTTATGAAAGCTTCTACAGTCCCCTCTTCCGAGGGCTGCTTTCGGTACTGATGCTGGTAATGGGTATGGAGGCGGCTGCAAGGCTTGGCGAGCTACGCAAGGTGGGACAGTGGTACGCCATATATGCCTTTGTGGCACCACTGCTGCATGGGTTCATCGCCTTCGGTCTTGGCATGATTGCCCATTACATTACGGGATTCAGCCTTGGCGGTGTCGCGATCCTAGCCGTTATCGCCGCCTCCAGTTCAGACATCTCAGGGCCGCCCACTTTACGAGCCGGTATTCCGTCGGCCAATCCCTCCGCCTACATCGGCTCGTCCACAGCCGTCGGCACGCCGGTGGCGATCGCCTTGGGAATACCGATCTTCGTCGGGCTTGCCCAGGCGCTGGGCGGCTGAATCCCAGACGGGTCGAGGTCTTCCGGCGCTCCCCTAGCCCAGCGACCAACGCGGCAGCTAGATCGGCGCGATAGCGCGCGGTGCTGCCGTTTTTCTAAATTTCTATGTTGTTCAATAAATACACACATCATCAAGAGGTAACATATATGACCCAGCAAGCCAGCAAGCTCGTTATCGTCACGGAAAAGTTGTTGCTGAAAAAAGTCGCCAAGATCATCGACGAAGCCGGGGCTACCGGTTATACGGTGGTGGACGCTGGTGGTAAAGGCAGTCGCAACGTGCGCTCGTCGGGACGACCCACCGTTTCCGACACCGACTCGAATATAAAGTTTGAGGTGCTTGTTCCCAATCGGGAAATGGCTGTAAAGATTTCGGATGAGGTCGCAGCTCAGTTTTTCGACGATTATTCGGGCATCGCCTATCTCTGTGACGTGATGGAAGTACTGCACGCGCACAAGTTCTAATTCAAAACCTAGCCGATCGAAACCAAATATATTGGGGTAGTGCGATAAGGTTAGGATGAGAGGGATGGCGATCGCCATCCCTTTTAAAATGAGAATAGTAAGATTTAATCAATCTTCATGGCCGCAAAATGTTCCAATAATAAACGATGAATAAAAATATAACCTCCTCCCACCTTCTGCATAAAAATTAACTGGGTTGCATAATCTAAAAAACGAGCATAATTCCAAGGAATTGACTTATCAAAATATAAAATAATCCGTAAGGTGAAATGTTGCAAACAAGCAATTCCTGCTGGAGAAGCTATCCCAAAAACTAGCCCAATGATTGCACCAAAAAGCAAAGGCAATCCTATTAATTCTACCACAATTGAGAGAGAAATAACACCAATTAAAGCAAAAAATGCCATATTTTTTGCAGATTGCCAAATACCTTGATTGGGAATCGTTCGCTGTTGAATTCCTTCTCCCCCTAACCCGCGCAATAAGATAAAAACGACTCCGCTTCCCCAACCACTCAACCCATAAAGACAGCCTTCCCACCAGAATCGACTCCAACCGAAAAACAAACCAAAACAAAGATAAGCAATCAGAGAAACGATCGCCACGATAACCCCAATTCGCATCCCCGGTAAAAATGCTTCTTTAGCTTTCAGAGAAGACCATTTTACCATCTCTACGGGTTCGATCTTGGCGATCGCCAATCCGAACATTAAACCGACAATAATTCCACCTGCTATTCCTAAAATCATACCGGCAATAATGCCGCTATTAATGCCTCGTGTCATGGTTAAATTAATTCCTGACCCAATTCCAGAAATCAATCCCCCTAATATCCCAACCCCTAACGCATAACTCCACTGTTTTGTTTTTGTTTCCAACCAACTTGGCTGCATTCTTTCAATTAAAAACACAGTTTGCGATTCCTTAACCATTTGTTTCGCTAAACGAATTAGCCATCGACGCGCCCATTTTTTAGGATATATTTGTTCGGAAAAGCGGCGATCGAACATTCTTTCGATATAAGTATCAAACAGATGATTGCGAAGTTCTGTTAATTCTTGACTGGGTAAATCTTGCATATTCATGCCGCGATAAGCAAGGGTCATAATACTTAACATCAACGGCGATCGCGCTAATTCTTGTAAAGATTCATCGATATCTAGGGCTTGATGAAAAGCGGTCAATCCTGAACCAATTCCATCTAAATACAAGCGAATTTGTTCTAAAGTTAAAGGTTGTAAATAAATTGCCGCTTGAAAGGATAATTGCGAAGAAAGTCGTTCATAATCTTTAATTCTGCTACAAACAATAATTTCCGTTTGTCCGTTATCCTGACAAAATTGATTTAAGACTTTGACGCAACTTTGTTGTTGTTCGGAATTGACTTCATCTAAGCCATCAAGTAACAGCAAAAGTTGTTGTTCTTGAACCCAAACTTTCCCTAATTCCGGAGAAACTTGATATTTGCGATGCAATTCTGCAATTAACCAATCTTGTATTGATTGTTGTTCTCCCAACCATGAAGAAAGATTAAAAATAACGGGTAAAGGTTGACTTAAATCGACTTCTATGCGGGCAATAATATCGCGGGCAAGTTCGAGAAGTGTTGTGGTTTTTCCCGAACCGGGTTCTCCTAAAATTAAGAGAGTTCTACCGATCCCAAGTTCGTCAAATTTATCAATCACTCGCATTCGAGAAGAGAGATTTTCGCGATCGCTTTCTGCGTTTTCCCAAACCATTCCCCAGGGTTTGGCGATCGCTTCGGGACGTTCTTCAATACCCAATTCTAGCAAAACTCGACCGTGTAAGGAGTTCTCTAAAACCCCTTTAATCCAATAATTTTTCACTTTATTGAGTAAAATTTTACGGTTGCGATACTCTTCTCGCGATAAAGTTTTTGGGGTAGAAAGTTCTGGGGGAATTTGCGTGCGATCGGGAGATTGAAAAGGGGTATTTATTTTAGGATTTGAGATTGATAATGGTTGAGTTATGATATCCGTTTGGCTTTCATAATTTTCATTAAATAATTCTTCTAATGTTTGCAAAGCAAGAGAAGCATTTTGATAGCGTTGGTGGTGATCGTAGTGAATCATTTTACCCAAAAAATGGATAAAATCATCGCTAATAGGAATAGGAGTTTGGAGAAGATTGCAGCTTAATTCATCATTGCGATCGCGGGGAAGTTCGGACACATTTAAACCCGTTAATGCCCGCATTGCAACGATTCCTACGGCATAAAGATCGCTGCTAAATTTAGGTTTTGCTGCTCGTTGTTCGCTGGGCATATAGAGAGGAGAACCCACGACAACAGTATAACTTGTTTCCCCTGTTATTGTCGTGATTTGGCTAACTTCCTTGACTGCACCAAAATCGATTAAAATAATGGCGCGATCGCTTTCTCTGCGAATTAAATTTGCAGGTTTAATATCTCGGTGAATCGTATGGCGATCGTGAACGAATGCTAATACTTTTAAGATATCTTTCACTAAGGCGATCGTTTTAGTTTCAGACCAAGGTGTTCCGATAATGAGTTCTTGGTCTAATGTTTCTCCTTGAATATATTCTTGGACTAAATAAAACTCTTCTTCTTGCTCAAAATGCGCCAATAAACGCGGAATTTGGGGATGATCTCCTAATTGATAGAGAGTTTCTGCTTCGCGATCGAAGAGATTTTTCGCAATTTGTAAACTATGAGTATCATTAAATTTAGGTTGGAGTTTCTTCACCACACAGATAGGATTTCCGGGTAAATGAATATCCTGTGCGAGAAAAGTTTGCCCAAATCCTCCCCCACCTAAATGTCGAATTACCTGATAGCGATTAGCTAAAATAGTTTCCATAGTCACCCTTTGTTATATTCAATTTTAGCAAAATATTCCAATAATAGCCGATGAATAAAAATATAACCTCCACCTACCTTTTGCAAAAAAATCAATTGTGTAGCATGATTAAGAAAGCGGGCATAATTCCAAGGAATGCGACCATCAAAATAAAGAATTGTTCGCAAAATTAAATGTTTAATACAGGCTTCTCCTCCTCCTGTAGCCAAACCAAATACCATCCCAAAACAACCCCAAAAAATAATCGACCAACTAATGAGATCGGCAGCGATCGCAAAAACAATAAAGCCAATCGAACCAAATAATAATGAACTTTTTGCTGATTGCCAGATTCCTTGATTGGGAAGAGCAATCGTTTCAATTCCAGGACTTTTAAAGCCTTGCACAATACCAAACATAATACCAATGCTAACACCAAAAACCAAACCTCGCAAGGGAATATCTTGATGAGTTTGCAGCCAGGTAAGATTGAAAACTCGCCAATGTAAAGGACTGGTTAAACCTTCATATAAAATACGAATTGTCGTCCCTAAAAATGCGCCTAAAACTGTCCCAATTAAGAGATTATCACGCCCTCGTTTCCACGACCATTTTAATGCTTCAATCGGTTGAACCCGATAAATCCCAAAAATTGACCAAGATAATCCTGCACCTACTAATAGCGTGACGATTAGTTTATCTAGAGGTAGAAAAACATTAAAAAATAAGCCAGCAATTAAAAAATAAGTTATAATTAAACTCATTAGATAAATAATACGATGCCGCTTTTTCTTTAACCAATTAGGTTGTATTCGTTCGAGCAAAAAAACAGTTTGAGAGCTTTTTTCCATTTGTTTTGCTAGTTGACTCAGCCATTTTTGTGCTTGTTTTCTTGAGTAATTATTATTGTTACCGCGACGATTAAACATTCGTTCAATATAGGCACGAAATAAATGATCTTTCTGTTCTTCTATGCTTCTTTGAGGTTCATTTTCAAGGGGCATATCTTGATAAGTTAAAGTCATAATGCTTAACATGAGAGGAGACTGTGCTAATTCCTGTAATGTTTCATCGTTTTGTAAGGTTATTCTTAAGGTATAAAAACTCTCTCCCATTGTTTGTAAATAGTTTTGAATTTGGTCTTGAGTTAAAGGTTGTAAGTAAATTGCAGCTTGAAAAGACAAGCGCGAAGGTAAATTTTCATAATCTCGAATGCGACTACAAGCAATTACTTCTGTTTGACCAAACTCTATACAAAATTGATTGAGAGATTCAATACAAGATTGTCGTTTTTCGATATTCACTTCATCTAAACCATCGAGAAGCAATAAGAGTTGTTGTTGTTCGATCCATTTCTTACTAATTCCTTTTGCAACTTGATATTTTGTATTCAGTTCTTCAACGATCCATTGAGCAATAGTTCGCTTGCGATCGCCCCAAGAAGAGAGGTTAAAAACAACTGGAATAGGGAGAGAAGTATCTCTATTTGCGCGGGTAATTAAATCTCGTGCTAATTCTAACAAAGTTGTCGTTTTTCCCGAACCCGGTTCGCCTAAAATCAACAAAGTTCTACCGGCACCTAGTTCATCAAATTTATTAATAATACGAATTCCCGAAGCAAGAGATTGACAGGGTGTATCGCTACTTTCCCAAATTAATCCCCAAGGACGATCGACTGCATCCAGTCTTTCTTCTAACCCTAACTCAATCAATGCTTTACCATGTAGTGAAGTTTCTAAAACTCCTTTGATCCAATAATTTGTAACTTTATTCAGTAAAATTTGACGATTGCGCGATTCCTCTCGAGAGAGAGTCGGTACGTTTAAAAAGTCGTTATATTCGGGAGGAAGTTCTGTCGGAGGTTCGGTTTTTGGGAAAATCAATTCGGTTTTTTCAGAATTGGCGATCGCGTTTGAGGTGGAGATCGTCGCTAAAGTCGCTTCCGTTCCCGATCGCTCTCGATCTAGGTTAAAATCTAAGTGTTTTAAGGTTTGTAATGCTTCCGTTGCGTCAGTATAGCGCTGTCGATAATCATAACGCACCATGCGATCGAGAAAGTCGGTTAACTCTGGACTAATAGGGATAGATAGATCGAAAAGATGCGCGTAAATTTCTCCGGTTTTATCGTAAGGAAATTGACTGGGAGACAAACGACTTAAGGCTTGAAAAGCGAGAATTCCCACTGCATAAATATCGCTGCTAAATTGAGGCTTAAATGCTTGTTGTTCGGGAGGCATATAACCGGGAGTTCCGATCGCAACCGTCAGATCGCTGTCTACTTGGGAACGAACTTGTTTAACTGCACCAAAGTCAATCAAAACGATCTCGCGATCGCGTTTTCTGCGGATAATATTGGCTGGTTTAATATCTCGATGAATGACTTGAGATTGATGCACAAAAGCCAGAACTCTTAAGAGATCGCGAATTAAAGTAATGATTGCTTCTTCTGTCCATAAACTACCCTTGTGTAACTCCTGCGCTAAAGTTTCCCCTTCAATATATTCTTGGACTAAATAAAATTCTCCATTTTCCTCAAAATGTGCCAGCAAACGGGGAATTTGTGGATGTTCTCCCAATTTGTACAGCATTTCTGCTTCGCGATCGAAAAACCGTTTTGCCATTTCTAAACCGTCTTCACTGTCTAAGTTAGGCTTAAGCAGTTTAACAACACATAATGGATGTTTGGGTAAATGAATATCTTTTGCTAAAAAGGTTTGACCAAATGTTCCTCGTCCCAAACGTTGAATGATTTGATAGCGACCTGTTAAAATTTCATCCATAAATAAAACGGTAAAAGTTCAGAAGTTGGGAAGAATCAAGCTAAACCTCTAATATTAACTTCCCATCGTACCGAAATTTCCCCGATGTTCGCGCCATTCTTCCTCTAAAATGGCATAGAGAAGAACATCTTCAAAAACACCCCATTTTCGAGTGCGATCGCGCAACAATCCTTCTTGACGCATTCCCAGTTTGTGCAGAATGCGCCCAGAGGCTGGATTTCGTGCCATATAGTGAGCGTAAATGTGGTGAAGGTGTTAAAACCTCAAATCCATAGGCGATCGCGCTTCTTGCGGCTTCACTGGCATACCCTCGACCCCAGAATTCTACCCCAATCCAGTAGCCCAGTTCTGCTTGTAGATGTTCCGATTCAATATCTCGCAAGGCGATCGCGCCAAATTATATTCAATAATGACGAGATCGTGCTAAAAATAAGATTAACGTTAAATATCTAAAAGGAGTTACTTAATGTCAGAAGAAATTGGTTTGGCTGAACTTATTACTAAAATCAAGGAAGATTTAGCAAAGACGAATAAAGAATCTCCTGCTTTTTTGGTCGAGAAAATTGAATTAGATCTGCAAGTGACGGTTTCTAAAGGAAGAGAAGTTCAAGGTAGCGGCGAAGCAAAAATCGAGCCCCAAATCAATATTTTCTCTTTGGATGTATTAAAATTAGGAGAAGCTGGAATCAGTGGAGAGGCCAAAGCAAGTTTGAATCGAGAAGATATACATTCTATCAAAATAACACTAACTCCAGTTTTCTTAAATGAAAAGTTGATGGATTATTTAGAAAAATCAGATCCTGAAACGGCGAAAAAAGTTGAAGAATCAGTGAAGAAAATTAATCTTCAAGGGTCTGATGACGAGTTTGAAAACTGATGGGAGAACTAAGTGAAAAAACTCAGGTTGATTTTGTCATCGATTGATGGCATAAATTTCACAATTATTGCAGATGAATTTGGAGAAGAACGCTCCAAACTTCCTTTTTCTGATAGTCGGGGCGATTCTCGACTATTTACGGTGCTTAGAAGTTTGGATAAGATTGGAACGGGCTACAAAATCAATGAAAAAGACGATCGCGATTGGATGATAGCAGAGAATTTTCTCTCTCCGGAAAACAATCAATTTTTTCATCCCGATATGGCCAAAAATATTGGTCGAAAACTCTATGAATCTTTATTCATTGGCAAAATTGAAAAGGCACTCTTGACGGCATTAGCAGAAGCGAAAGGAGAACGTTTACATATTTCAATCCAATATGATGCTAATGTTATTGAATCTTCTTATTTATCTTTATATCCTTGGCAATTAGCCCACGATGGGGCAGAATTCTTAGCCGATCGCCAGGTTAGCTTTTCCTATCTCATTGCTCATCCTAATCTGCTACCTCAAGGAAAAAGAACGGTCGAGCAAATTAAAGTTTTACTCATTCCATCGGCTGCTTCTAATGAGCAATATCAGCCGATCGAATCGAAAAAGGCTGTCATTGGTCAGGGATTGCAAAAAGCCATTCAAGGAGGTCGCATTCGTCTGCTATCTTGGTATAATAAAGAAACTGAAACCCCAACGAGAGAAAGACTGCGAGCTTATTTGACAGAACAGGACGAACAACCAGATATTATTCATTTTGACGGGCATGGTTTTTTCAAGAAAAAATGTCCCAAACTGGAATGTTCTGAAAGTGATGTAGCCAAAATCTTTCATTCTCTTAGCGATTTTCAATGCAAAGTTTGCAAGAGTCCTTTAGAAAAAGCGCAAGGTTTTCTTTGCTTTGAAAGCGATTCTTCTGAAATAGATTATATGAGTGGGGATGATTTTGCTAGATTAGTGGGACAAAGTAAGCCGGCTCTTGTTATAATTACAGCGTGTAAATCGGCTCTGGCTTATAAAAGCGATTCAGTTTTTAATGGTGTAGCTCAGAAACTTTTGCGCTATGTACCTGCCGTCATTGCAACTCCTTTTAGCATTTCTGAAAAGAGTGCAACTGATTTTGTCGAGCAATTTTATCGAGCATTGGGAGCAAAGAAATCTTTGCTAGAAGCAGTCAAACTCGCTTCGGATGCCATGCACTATCATAAGTATGAATGGTATCGTCTTATCCTCTTTTTGCGTGCCGATCGCGATGAAGAGGGTAATCTGTTTGAGTTCGACGCGATTGAGCCTCCTGAATACGATCGCCACGATCCCAAAATCAAAAAACTTCAAGAAGATATCGAACAATTAGAACAAGAGTACGAAGGTATGAGTCAGGATGCTAGAAATGCTTTGACTTCAGTTATGCGAGGTCGTTTGGGAAAACAAGCCGATATACTTTATGATGAATTGAGCTTGAAAAAAGAGGAATTGCATAACCTTTTACACTAATTTTACACTAATTATTAAATTTTAAGATTGGTAATGAACTTTAGTTTAGATAACGATCCAAAGATTAAAAAACTTCAAGAGGATATGGAGCAGTTAAATCAAGATTACGAAGGTATTAGTCAGGATGCTAGAAATGCTTTGGATTCTGTTATACGAGGTCGTTTGGAAAAGCAGGCTGAAAAGATTTATGACGAGTGGAAGCTAAAAAAGGCGGATTTGGAAGAGCTAAGAGAAAAGTTAAATCTAACTCGTTCTCAAGAAACAAATAACAAAAATATTATTTATGTAGAATCTCAGACAAAATTATTGAATTTTGATTATAAGCAAGCACTACAAAGATTTTCTAAAACAATTGAAAAAATTCACTGTAGAGAGGGAGGAGCAAGATTTTTTGTTATCGAGAAATGTTTGTCTAATGGAGGTAAATATTGCAGCAAAAAACTCATTCATTATTTGCAGCAAACAATAACTAAGGGTAAATTTTTCGAGAAAAAAATTCAGTCGATTCCAGGCGAACAACAAAATAAACAGGAATTTTTACGGCGTTTAGCCGGCGAATTACATCTCGATATAAACTCTGAATTTTTGGAGAGAGATATTATTCAAAAAATTCATTCTTTATTTGCTAAAGATGATTCTGGACTTGCTCATTTTTTCCATTTTTCGGGCTATAAAATTCTCGCAAAAGACAAAACATTTTGGAATTGGTTTATTGATAGTTTTTGGACTCAGCTCATTACAAGTTTGCCCAATCATCCGTATTTAAAGTTAATTTTTTTGTTTGAGTTAGATGTAGAAATTCCCAAAGATATATCCGTACAATATATTTGTACTTCTTTTGCTGAAGCTAGTCCTAATAAAATTGTTAAATTACCTTTAAAAAGATGTCAGATGAAAGAAATCGAAAATTGGTTATATAATGATTCTGACTTTTCTCGTTCTGTTTGCGAGCAAATTCTTCAGACAATTGAGGAAGAAACCGAACGAAAACCCAATCTCGTCTATGAAAAATTTCTCGAACTTCTAAACCAATAAATTATTACCATAAATTTCATGAGTAAAGTAACTGACGATTTTTACATCGACCCTGAATATCAACTTAAAGATATTCTTTCGGATATTAAAGCCGATATTCCACAAGAATCAGAACCCTACTATTGTAGCGCCCAATCTGGACTGATAAAAGCTGTCAATCTTTCTATCTATTTGAGGCGACCTCTATTATTAGAAGGAGAAGCGGGTTGCGGGAAAACTCGTCTGGCTAGAGCGATCGCCTATAAACTGAGACTACCTTACTATCGTTGGGATGTTCGTTCTAACAGCAAAGCACAAGATGGGTTGTATACCTATGATGCTATCTTGCGCTTGCACGACGTACAAATTCAAAAATTAGCTAATTCTTCAGAGATAGAAAGTGAAAATCCTCCCAAAAATCAAGGAAAAACAACGACGAGAAACCCCAGTAAAGCTGAAGATTATCGCAAGTTAGGAGCTTTGGGTCAGGCTTTTAATTTTAAAGGATGTCCTTCTGTGGTTTTGATTGATGAAATCGATAAAGCTGGGATCGATTTTCCCAACGATTTATTAACCGTGCTGGATGAACCTTGGCAATTTACGATTCCCGAAACGGGCGAAACGATTGAAGCGATCGCGCATAATAGACCGATTGTTATTATTACCAGCAATCGAGAGAAAGGCAACCTTCCTGCTCCTTTTTTACGGCGTTGTATTTATTTCTATCTCGAATTTCCCAAGGGACAATTAGAGGAAATTGTCCGAGTGCATGACGAAAAAGCTCAACGCGCGACAGGTAAAACAAACAGCAAAAAAAGTCAAGAAAATATCATAGATCGAGGAATAGATTGCTTTTTGAAAATTCGCGAGGATGACAGTTTGCTGAAGAAACCGGGAACAAGCGAATTTTTAGACTGGCTCGAAGCACTCAGGAATTTTGATAAAGATATTCCCAATCCAGTCAGGCAACTAACTAAAGGGAATTTAATTCCTTATCGGGAATTGTTGTTCAAACATTCCGAAGATTGGTGTAGATATAAAGATTGGAGGATTTCGTGAAAGATTTTGACTCCCAACAAATGCTTGATGAGGTTTTCCAACGGGTGCGCCAAGATTTTCAAATCGGCACAAGCGAATATTTGGCAGCTTTGCAAGCATTAAGAGGAGGTTGGGGCAATAACGAAGAAGATTTGAGGGAAATGCTGCAATTATTATGGTGTCATTCTCTTTCTCAACAAGATCATTTTTTAGGGTTTTGGGATGCGAGTAAGGTTAGTTTGGCAGAAAAGAAAACTGAATCCGATCGCGATCGCCAACAACAGTCAGTTTCTCCAGCTTCTACAGATTTATCGCCCAAATCCGATGCGATCGCCAATACAATTACTCATGAAATCGGACCATTAAAACAACAAACTGCCTATCGTTTTGCCCCTGTTCCCACTCGCGCTCCTTTGACGGCAATGGATAGCGAAATGCCTGCGGTCTTTCCGACGGATTTTCCCCTGTCTCGGCGCGCAATGATTTACCATTGGCAATATATTAATCGTCCTGTCAAAGATGGCAGTGAGGATGTTTTAGATGTCAGCGAAACAGTGGAAAGAGCGGCACGACAGGGATTTTTCTTATCTCCCGCTTATACTCGGCAAGAAACCAATCACGCTCATTTGCTATTACTGATCGATCGCAATGGTTCCATGACTCCTTTTCATCCTCTGACCCGCGAATTAGTGAAAACTGCTCGCTGGGAAAGTAGTTTGGCAAAGTTGGATATTTTCTATTTTCACAATGTTCCAGCGACAAGCATCTATCGCGATCCTTATTTGATGGAATCGGTTTTGCTTGCTGAGGTGCTAAAAATGTGCGATCGCAATACGAGCGTGTTAGTGGTCAGCGATGGAGGAGCCGCGAGGGGATATCGTTCTTTGGCAAGAGTTCAAGCAACAACGGAATTTTTATTGGATATGGGGGAGAAAACCAGTTATATTGCATGGTTGAATCCCATACCCAAAAACCGTTGGTATCGAACCTCTGCCCAATTTATTGCCGATCGCGTGCCGATGTTTCCTATGGATAACCAAGGATTGAGTCATGCGATCGATACTATTATGGGGAAAAAGCTCTCTCAGTATCGTTAAAATCAGGAATGGCAGTAATTGACTTGTTTGTTGAGGAGAAAGAACAAGCGAAAAAAAATGTAGACCGCTTCGTGAGCCGTTTTGATGAATCCTATCGGCTGCTTGTCTATCATGCTGCGATTCCTTTAATTGTTACTCCCGAACTTCTCAATTACTTGCGGCATCAATTTTTGCGGGGACGAGTTTCTTGGGTGGCAGAAGTCGATCTACTGCTCTCTGATTTATTTAGTCCGGTGGGTTATGAATTATATGCGATGGAGTCTCCAGTTCGTGCTTATCTACTGGAAAATCTTGAGACATTTTTTCAGGTGCAAGGATTGAAGGAGAAGCACTTACAAGAAGTAGCTTTGATTTTATTGAGTTATATTAAACATCTTGCTCGCACTCATTCTTTTTTACGCCCTCCTGAATTGCAGGCACAGCAATGGGCAGCGATGGTTTGTTTGGAAGATAAAAAAGAGCAAGTTTATCAAGAAATTAAGGCGGCATTTCAGCAATGCGGAAGTGAAGCAGAATGGGCGAGACTGACGCAAATTACAGGAGAACTCAGCCCTCAGTTAAGCGGTTATCCTTCTTTTATTAAGTTTACTGAGTTATTGAGAGATTTATTACTCGAGGGAAAGCCGGACTCGAAGGAAAAAAGAGAGGCGATCGCGCAACTCGGTCGAGAGTTAGAAATTGATTTATCTGGGTTGGGAATTGGAGAAAGACAAACCTTTCAAGAGTTAGAAATAGATTTTCAAAAATCGAGAGTTAGAGGAGGAAAAAATTATGCGATCGCGATCGGCATCAACAATTACAATTATTTTCGTTCTTTACAATATGGCAAGCGAGATGCAGAGGCGATCGCAACTTGGTTCGAGCAACAAGCCTCAACCGATCGCGTTTTTCGATTTAGCGAAGATTCTCCTTCAATTGATGTTGCTGGCGATCGGCAGATTATTACCAAACCAACATATAGTAATTTACTCTCATTTTTAAGCGCACTAAAATCGTTATTAATGCCAGAAGATAGAGTGTGGTTTTTCTTTTCAGGTCATGGCTGTCGAAAGAGAGATAAAGACTATTTGATGCTAAGTGATAGCGACCCTAAAGAGGTAGAATCTACAGCTATCTCTGTGGATAATATCGCTCGACAATTGTTTGATTTTGGAGCAGGTCGGGTGATTTTGCTATTAGATGCCGAACGTTATTCTATTTCAGAATCTTCTTCAGATTCCCTCTCGAATGCAGTTTTATCTTTAGAGCAACAGTTGAGCCAAGAATTGAGAGGCGATCGCGGTCTGGCGATCTCTTATTCTTCCAGTCCCGAACAAATGTCTTATGAAATCGAGCAATTGGAATATGGTAGCTTCACCTACACTTTGTTGGAAGCTCTTTCTTCAACTCAAGGAAATATTAGCATGGAACACCTCGGACAGTTCTTTCAAGAGCGTGTCGTGCAACTTAACGAGCAGTATGGGAAACCAACGCAAACGCCGCAAAGTTTTATTTCTCCTGCAAGTCTGCGAGAGTGGATTCCCTTTCCTGCAAACCTTCAGGTATTTGACTATAAAACCCCTACTGTCAATCGTCTCGGTGAAATTATTAAGCAAGATACTCGACTCGCTCAATATTTCAGCCAAGATTTGGGGAATGGTGTCTCCGTGGACATGGTAGCTATCCCTGGTGGGACGTTCCAGATGGGTTCGCCAAAAGGGGAAGGATCTTCCCGAGAAAGACCGCAACATGAAGTGACCGTGCAACCCTTCTTCATGGCTAAATATCCCATCACTCAGGCGCAATGGAGGGCGATCGCATCTCGTAAAGATTTGCGGTGCGATCGCGACCTCGATGATCTCGATCCTTTTTATTTCAAGGGCGATAATCGTCCTGTAGAGAGAGTCAGTTGGTATCAAGCAGTAGAGTTTTGCAAGAGGCTGTCGAAGCTAACAGAGCAAGAATATCGACTTCCCAGCGAAGCCGAGTGGGAATATGCCTGTCGTGCTGGGACGACGACTCCGTTTTCCTGTGGCGAAACTATTACCAGCGAACTGGCGAACTATGATGCTAGTAGAACCTATGCTGGCGAACCCACGGGGCAATATCGAGAAGAAACGACTCCTGTTGGACAGTTTCCCCCGAATGCCTTTGGCTTGTACGATATGCACGGAAATGTTTTGGAATGGTGTATGGATGAGTGGCACGAGAATTACAACAAGGCTCCTACTGATGGTAGTGCTTGGGTAAAAAATGAGAATGATAATCGTTCTCAAAAAGAGAAAGGAGATCGCGATCGCTCTCCACTGCGGGGCGGTTCTTGGTTGTACTACCCAAATGACTGCCGCTCTGCCTACCGCAGCGGCAATGTCTACAGGCGCGGCGATAACAGCAAGATCGTCGGTTTTCGCGTGGTGTGCGGTGCCGGGAGGACTTCTTCCCTTTTTCTCTCTTAACCCTTTTTACTTTGTTTCACTTCTTTTCTCTCATTCTTCTCAGAAACTCAGCCTCTTGCTTATAGTGCTGCAGTACCACAACAAACTATATCTCAATAAAACTACCTTTTTGTCAATGCTTTCTTCATAAACATTCATTTTTTTGGTAGAGAATGTTTTTATCGATCCAATCGGATAAAAAAGGGTGGATCGGCGCAAACCCTTAACCTAACGTTACCAAACTGGCAAATTGCTACAAAATGGGCAACTATATCTCCTCTCCTTAAAATAGCAGATGTACTGCCCAGATGCAAACAACGCTAACTCGCGGCTTGACAAGAACAAATTCTCTAGATTAAGAAACGTTAAGCCCCTCAATTAATAGAAAAAACAAAATAGAATAATGAAAAGTATAGCTTATGATTATGTACCCCTTTCCGCACTTCATCGACGTTATTTTATCACTTTAAGCAACATTTCAACTTCTTTAATCAAATTATTATAAAGCGCACTTTCTTGTAAAAGTAATTGTAAATCTGAAAGGCGATCGGGATAGCGATCGCGCCAAAGTTGACTCGGTACAAAATTGGTTTGCACTAACTCAAAATCAACATTCAAATATAGTGCCAGAGGTGTATTGGCACAGCCTTGATTTTGCCATTCTTGGTTTAAGCGACGAGAAAACATACTCAGTCCTGAAGGCGTAATTGGTCGCACATGAGTAGGATCGTGAATGAAATCATCATGACGGGGATGAGGAACAATAATATGAATCGTCGCACCATTGGCACAAATGCGATACATTTCCTGAATAATCTGCAAATAAGTATCGGTTTGCTGTCCGAGATGTTCGAGAACATGAATCAGTTTAATCTCAATGATGCTATTATCTTGCCACGGCCAAGGAAAAGTTTCTAAATCGAACTTTAAATCGGGATTTCCAAAGCGATCGACATTGATATAACCTTGCAACGATTTGAACCCACAGCCGAGATTTAAGCGTAGATTTGACATAATGATGCTCCTTTTGGGTGGACATTGCCCACCCTATTTATTGAATTATTTAACTAATTTCTTCCAAATCTACCCACTCATCAGAAGAATCATCTTCATCAATATAATGAATCCGATATTGGTCGCCGTCAATCTTTTTAATAATCCCAGCATACCACTCCTCCTCATCTTCATCCCAAACCCGAACTTTTTGACCGATCGCATAGCCATTATCGTCAGCGTCAGGGCGATCGCCAGACCGAACATTTTTCTCTTTTATCCATTCATCCTCTGAAGACCCGTAACCCGTATAATGTACAAAATAACGATTTGTCCCATTTTTAACTTTAATTTGTTTAATCGTCGCTTCGTACCAATCTTCCTCATCTTTATCCCAAACTTCAATCTTGTCCCCAATAGAAAATTCAGCATTTTCTCCCCCTCCAGAATTATCCGCTTCTGGGGCATTTTGTAAATCTTCCTTCACCAAAGCATAAGCATCTAAAATTAAACGACGGGAAACACTTTGAATGCCAGTATGTTCGTAATAATTAGTCGTTTGATCCAAAACTGCCGCCACAAAATCCAAATTATCATCAGCAATTTGTACAAACTGCCCTAAACTACTAGAAATGGTTTGTGGGGTAATTCCTGTTTTCGCAACAAATCCATTCATCCATCCTTCTATTGCTTCAAAACATTGATTGAGAAAGCCAACGCGATCGCCCGTTGTCTTGCCTGGTAATCGGTCTTGAATGCCGATAAAAACAGGATTTTGAGAAATAACTCCGGCATCAATACCATTAATAATCTCGTGAATTTTAGTCAGAAAATTCGGACCCAAAGGCAAAACGCCATCGATGCAAACTAACGCAACCATCCGCATAAAACTCGCACCTTGATAGTTTTCCGCGAGAGAGGTGGCAAATTGTTGAGGGTTGGGTTGGGGAAGTCCATTTAGTTTGCAAAAAGCAATAACTTCGATCGCAATTTTTAGCAATAAGTCAATAGTTTGAGTCGTGTCAGCTTTGGGGGTAATATTGCCCAGGAAAGAGAGAAAACTAATTTTTTCACCAACTTTATTCGCTAATGCTGCCGTTGCCATCGCCACATCAGCCTTATCGATCGCCTGATACAACCCGATCGCCCCTTGATAACCCTTGTCAGGATCGAGATAGAGAGATGCAGCGCGATCGCGAATGCGTTGAATGGCTTTGAGATCGCTCTCTCCAGTAAGATGTCGAATATTTTCATCAAATCCCACGATATTATCCCACTGACCCGGAGCAATAAAATCCAGTGCTTTTAAAACTTTGACGGTGATATTATCTTTAGGGAGTTCGTCAACAAGTTGAACGATCGAATTACTCATCAGTTAATCCTCGCAACGTTAAGTGTTCGTGAGTTAAAACTCGGCAAATTTTGAGATGCTTCACTCCTTTTACAATAACCTTGAGAAGTTTTCCAAGCATTCTCTGGCGATCGCGATCGCATCTCCTCATCCCTTCCGATCGCATTTTTCACCCTATCTCCATCACCCCTCAACCTGCATGAATTCACGGAGAACTGGCGATAAAGTTCACGGTATCGGTGGGGATGCGATCGCGTCGCTATCCCCGCAAAAAGGCGATGATAAGGATATCGAGAGAAAAAACCCACAGAACTATGTTAGACCTCAAACTCATCCCCGGCGCAATCTCTGAAATCTTCGCTTCCTCTGCTCATACAGGCATTTTAACCCTCAGCGATCGCTACGGTTTACTCGCTGCAGCCCTTGATGAAAACCTCGACGAGAACGAACATCGAGCCATTAACCGCCTTCTCCGTGCCGTAAAACAGGGCAAAATTCAAATCGCTACAGTTTAATCGCCATCAGGGTTTTCCCCATTTTTCTCTCGAATTTAAGTTTCACTTGAGTCCTAATTTCCCCGATCCGATGGATGGGGGGATTTTTTTGGGCTTAAAATTTAGACAATCTCAAATAACAAAAAACAAAATAAAATGCAAAATACTCGTTTGAATAGTATCGCGAATGTACTCGGCGATCGCCTTTTGCAACTGATCGGCAACCCATGGCGGCGCATTTCCATTATTCTCCTTGCTTTATTTGTCGGCTTTTTTGCCTCTAGTGCCATTACTAGCACGACGGGACAACTTGCTATGTTAGATGTTTCTGCTGCCGCTATCTGTACTTTAAGCATCGAACTGATTAGCCGTTTTGCCTATAGCCGGGAACGAATGGCGCGATCGCGGACAACAACAAGACTAACCTTTTTTTGGGATGCCTTCAATGCGTTTAAAATTGGTGTTGCTTTTGGCTTTATTCTCGAAGCCTTCAAACTTAATTCCTGAGATCCCAGAATCTAACTTTCCTGTATTGATAATTATTCATTATTCATCGATCGTTACCAACATGGAAGACTACACAAATATTATTGCTGAAGAATTGGCCAATGCTGGCAAAAATCAAGCATTTGGGTTACATCAACAAAGCGATCGCGACTCAATAGAAACGCGATCGCAATTATTTCACACCGTTGCCCCCGATATTTTACAACTTTGTCAAGATATGGGTTTAACCGACACAGAAAGCATTTTGCGGACCCTCTGGAACCTGTGGCTACCCCTTTCTCTCGAACTGGTTGCAGAACGTCAAAAATTAAATAGACCCGTTGTTCAGGGCATTTTGGGGGGACAGGGGACGGGAAAGACAACTCTTGCAGAAGTCCTGCGCCTAATTTTAGAAGAACTGGACTATACTAGCGTCACATTTTCTCTCGACGATCTCTATAAATCCTACATCGAACGTCAGCAATTACAACGCTACGATCCGCGTTTGATTTGGCGAGGTCCCCCCGGAACCCATGATGTGGAAATTGGGGTAGATTTATTAGATAAATTGCGTCAAACCAAACGACGCAAGCCTGTTATCGTTCCTCGTTTTGATAAATCTGCTTGTCAAGGTGCCGGAGATAAAGCCCAGCCAGAAGTGATTAATCCTGTTGATATTATTATTTTTGAAGGTTGGTTTGTCGGCGTGCGTCCCGTTCCTGATAATCGTATTTTTGACAATGCCCCCGATCCCATTAATACTCCTGAAGATATTCAATTTGCTAAAGATATAAACGATCGCCTTTTCGATTATGTGGCATTGTGGCACCGTTTAGATCGGTTAATGGTATTATTCCCTGAAGATTATCGCCTTAGCAAACAGTGGCGCATAGAGGCAGAACAGAAGATGAAAGCAACAGGAAGAGGAGGGATGAAAGATGAGGAAATCGAGCAGTTTGTAGAATATTTTTGGAAAGCATTGCACCCAGAGTTGTTCATCACTCCTTTGATTCGCAATCCTATTTTGACAGATTTAGTCGTCGCAATTAAGCGCGATCGCACAATTGACAAAATTTATCGACCAGAACACAATCAAAAAACCTAACAGGAATCCACCAAATATAATATCAGGGTCTACCAAATTATCATTTTTACATAACAAGTTCGGTAGACCCCAGTTTAATAATCCCCTTTCTCAATTATTTAGAAACTTGAAAAAGGGGATTAATCATTTAAGTTATGGTGTATTTTGAGAGTCTCCCTCTAAAGGCGGCGTAAAATCAAAATTTTCATCTAAGGGCGCAAACTCAATACCAGGCTTGTCTATTGGATTCGCATCCGTGGGATAATCTGGCTCTAAAGTAGCATTAGTGGATGGCGTGTATAATTCCCGAGGAAAATCTTCCGCATCAATACAAGTGTTCAGCGCGCGAGAGGGAGTGAGGGGAATTTGTTGACTCAACCCAACAACACAAGCCGATAAGCGCGTAGGTAGCAGACTGCGGCGGCAGTGATCTAAAGTTGATAAAGCAAGGGGTTCGAGTTCCGTCGCTGCAACTGTAATATTTCCCGCCAATTCGGTGCGCGTCACCAAAACATTGTCATTAATCGTCACCACACATTCAGCCAATTCTAGGGGTCGTCTGACGCGAAAACAAGCAAATAGGGCATAGAGTTCATTAATAACCGTTCCTGTGTCAATTGAACTGACACATTGCGAGACATCGGTGGGTTCTAGGGCTTCGGAACAGGCGATCGCAGTTTGGTCTTCCCGAACTCCTGCCGCTAATAGTTGTGTCGCACATTCTGCAAACTCTTCCGTAAATTGCCCGTGACGATAACGACGACTAAAAACATCAAGATCGCTGAAAATATTAGCCTGACTAGGAGTCGCAACCAGTAAAGCGGTTGCGGGTGAAAGGGCGACTAGACCCAGAGAAATCGCACGAGAGAAGGACTGTTTCATGGAAAAAGGGAAATAGGGAACACTTCGGCTTCGCTCAGTGTAAAGCGAGGAATGAGGAATGAGCAATTACCCAGTCCCCATTCGCGATCGCCACTTTTTAGTATTCTGGTACAGAAGGATCGACTTCTTGACTCCAAGCGCGAATACCGCCTTTGACATTGGTTCCTTCAATGCCAACCTCTTTGAGAATGCTTAAGGCTTTCGCCGATCGCCCGCCCATTTTACAATGAGCAATGAGACGATGACCATTGAGCATTTCTTTCACTTTTTCAACCCCTGGACCTTGTTCGATATCCGGGAGAGGAATGAGAACAGCCCCCGGAATTTTGGCAATTTCGTATTCGTTGGGGTTGCGAACATCAATCAATAAGAAATCATCCGCACTACTATCGAGGAGTTGTTTTAACTCCTGTACATTCATCTCTGACATGGCTTGTTGTTCCTCTGCTGCTGCTGCTTTGGCTTGGGGAATACCGCAAAATTGTTCGTAGTCGATGAGTTTTTCGATAATTGGGCGAACGGGGTTGGGACGAAGTTTGAGTTCTCGGAACTTCATTTCCAGGGCATTAAACAACAACAAGCGCCCGCTTAAAGTTGTGTTTTTCCCTAAAATAATTTTAATGGTTTCCGTCGCTTGAATCGTTCCGACAATACCAGGAAGAACCCCAAGTACGCCACCTTCCGCACAAGAGGGAACCATTCCAGGTGGAGGGGGTTCGGGGTATAAGTCGCGGTAGTTGGGTCCGCCTTCATAATTAAACACCGTCGCTTGTCCTTCAAAGCGAAAAATTGAGCCGTAAACATTCGGCTTATTCAAGAGAACGCAAGCATCATTTGTGAGATAGCGCGTGGGAAAATTATCTGTTCCATCGACAACAATATCGTAAGGCTTGATAATGTCGAGGGCATTTTCTGCACTTAAGCGGGTTTCGTACAAGTCTACTTGACAGTTCGGATTGATTTCCTGGATGCGGTTTTTTGCCGACTCAATTTTCGGTTTACCTACCCATGAAATGCCGTGAATAATTTGGCGTTGGAGGTTGGAACTATCAACAATATCAAAATCAACAATACCGATGCGCCCAATACCCGCCGCCGCGAGATAGAGTAAGAGAGGGGAACCGAGGCCGCCGGTACCGATGCAAAGAACGCTTGCAGATTTAAGACGCTTCTGCCCGTCTAGCCCCACTTCTGGCAAGATAATATGGCGCGAATAACGTTCGTATTCTTCTTTATTGAGTTGGATTTCATCCAAGTTGGGATTTAACATTGACCATCGAGTTTAGGGTTCGTTAGGCGCGATCGCCTTCTGTTGGGGTAGGTCACAAAGCGATCGCGGTTTTGTCTGGGGTAAGATTGTCTATTTTATCTTTATTGAACCCTATTTGTCCGACTTCCCGATTATTCTGTAATATTTTTGATAACATTCTCTCCCGTTAGACCCAATCGGGTCTAACGGGAGTTTCAGAAGAGAATATCTAAATATGACAACTCATATCCTTAGACTGTTGAGAAAATTTCAGATTCTCCTTATAGTCTACCGGACAATCAATCACTGCCGGAACATCCTGTTCTAAGGCCATTTTCAACGTCGGAATTAAATCCTCTGCTGATTTGACGCGATAACCCTTCAATCCCATACTTTCAGCAAAGAGAACAAAATCGGGATTGGTAAAATTAATAAACGCCGACTCGCCAAATTGATTGATTTGTTTCCACTCGATTAACCCATAACCATTATCATTAAAAATTAGCGTCACAAAAGGCGTTTTTACCCGCAATGCTGTCTCTAATTCCTGACAGTTCATCATAAAACCGCCATCTCCCGTCACCGCTACAACCTTGCGATCGCGGTTGACCAATTTCGCTGCTAATGCCCCAGGAATGGCAATTCCCATCGCTGCAAACCCATTGGAGATAATACAAGTATTGGGGCGATCGCAGTGATAATGCCGCGCCATCCACATTTTATGCGCCCCAACATCAGAAATCACAATATCTTCAGGTCCCATCACCTGTCGTAGATCGTAAATAATCTTTTGTGGTTTGATGGGAAAGCCGTCATCATTGGCATAATGTTCGTAATCATCGCGAATATCTCCTCGTATTTCTGAGGCCATACTTGTTAGTTTTCCCTCGCGATCGACTCGTTTCGTAATCTCATAGAGAGAATCAGAAATATCCCCGATCACTTCTACACTAGGAATATAACTACTGTCGATTTCTGCTGAATTTACACCAATATGAATGATGGGAATTTTACCGTCAGGATTCCATTTTTTCGGCGAATATTCGATTAAATCGTAGCCGATCGCGATCACTAAATCGGTTTGGTCAAAAGCACAACTCACGAGATCGCGTTGTTGCAGTCCAAAGGTCCATAAAGCGAGAGGATGGGTATAAGGAATTGCACCTTTCCCCATAAAAGTATTAACTACAGGGATATTTAAACGAGTGGCAAATTCTATGAGGGCTTCGCTGGCATGGGCGCGAATGGCTCCATTTCCGACGACAATCAAAGGGTTTTTCGCCTTAGAAATCTTTTCGCCGGCTTTATTAAAGCTACGAAAAGAAGCATAAATGGCCTCTTTGCCATTGGTACTTAAAGGGGATTCTCGATCGACGGGCATGGCGGCAATATTTTCCGGTAAGTCTATATGAACTGCCCCCGGTTTTTCCTGTTGGGCAATTTTGAAGGCTTTACGAATAATTTCTGGTGTATTGCTGGGACGGACGATTTGAGTGTTCCATTTAGTAACAGGTTCAAACATAGAGACCAGATCGAGATATTGGTGAGATTCAATGTGCATCCGATCGGTTCCCACTTGTCCCGTAATGGCAATTAAAGGCGCACCGTCGAGGTTAGCATCTGCCACCCCCGTCATCAAATTGGTGGCACCCGGACCGAGGGTAGAGAGGCAAACTCCGGCTTTTCCGGTCAAGCGTCCGTAGACATCGGCCATGAATGCCGCCCCTTGTTCGTGACGGGTGGTAATGAATTGAATAGAAGAGGTTTTTAATGCCTGTAAAAGGTGCAAATTCTCTTCTCCTGGAAGTCCAAAAACGTATTCAACGCCCTCATTTTCCAAACAGCGAACGAGAAGTTCGGCAGTGTTTAATTGTCCCACAATCTTTTATCCTTAATTAAAATGTTTTTGTTGATTGTTTCCCTCGAACCGATCGAAGGGTTATTTTTTATTTGTTATTGAGACGGCGATCGCCGCTAATGTCTAAGCAATAACAAATTTATTTAATCCAGACTGTTTTGATATTGACAAACTCGTGAATTCCTTGAATGCTGAGTTCTCTGCCATAGCCAGAACGCTTGATCCCACCGAAAGGTAAGCGCGGATCGGATTTAACTAAACCATTAATAAAGATGGCACCGGCTTCAATTTCTTCGATCGCGCGATCGCGTTCTTGTTCATCATTCGTCCAGACGCTGGCACCCAAACCTAAAGGGGTCGCATTAGCTAAGGCGATCGCTTCATCGATATTTTTGACCCGGAAAAATAAGGCAACAGGACCAAAAAATTCTTCGGTATTGGCAGGAGATTCGACGGGAATTTCAGTCAAAATAGTGGGTGGATAAAAGTTGCCTTTTCCTGCTAATGGTTTGCCCCCAATTAAAACTTTTGCCCCCATCTCGACGCTTTTTTGCACTTGGGTGGCGATCTCGTCGCGAATGGCAGATGTGGCCAACGGACCAATATCCGTATCTTCTGACATAGGATCCCCCACTTTTAAAGTTTGAAATTTGGCGAGAAGTTTCTTCTCAAATTCGTCGGCGATCGCCTCACTAACAATAAACCGTTTGGCAGCAATACAGGATTGTCCGTTGTTTAGCATCCTAGCAGTGGTTCCCATCGCCACAGCCTCATCGATATTGGCGCTATCAAGGACAATAAAGGGGTCACTGCCTCCCAATTCCAAAACGGTCTTTTTAATATGTTTCCCGGCAATAGATGCCAAACTCGCCCCGGCGGGTTCGCTGCCTGTTAAAGTGGCAGCTTGTACGCGATCGTCAGCGATTACAGATTCAACTTGGGATGCACCAATTAACAAAGTTTGGAAGGCTCCATCGGGAAAGCCAGCTTGTGAGATAATTTCTTCAATGGCGATCGCGCATTGAGGGACATTAGAAGCGTGTTTGAGGAGTCCCACATTCCCAGCCATCAATGCAGGGGCTGCAAAGCGAAATACCTGCCAGAAAGGGAAATTCCAGGGCATAACCGCAAGGATGATGCCGAGGGGTTGATAGCGGACAAAAGCGGAACTGCCATCGCTTTTGCTTGGTATATCCTTGAGAAAATCGGCGGCATTGTCGGCATAATAGCGACAAACGAGGGCGCATTTTTTCGCCTCCGCGATCGCGCTTTTTAAGGGTTTTCCCATTTCCAGGGTCATAATTTTGCCGTATTCCTCGGCATTTTTGTCCAGCAGATCCGCCGCAGTGTGCAGCCAGGCGGCGCGATCGCTCATTTTCGTCTTACGATAGCGGACAAAGGCAGACTGTCCTCGTGCTAATTTAGTTTGAATTTCTTCAGCCGTTAGCGGTGCAAAGGTTTTCAGCGTTTCGCCGTTAGCCGGATTAATTGTTGCGATCGCCATTTCCTCTCCCCATCTTTAAAATGTAAAACTCTTTATTGTATCTCTAGTCTATTCTTCCCTATCTTGTCTAAACGAAAATTCGGTATATTTTTTAACAAATTTATATTTTCTTAACTTTACTTTTTGTAATTTATATTGACAAAAGTAACATCAAGTGTATTCTTTGCTGAGGCGATCGCGTTTTGTGACAATTTTCACAGTTTTGCTATACTTGGCATAACCGATTACGATTGTTTTGATATAATTGATGCCGATCTTATAGCAGAATATACCAACACTAAGATATAGCGGTGTTTAGGGAAATTTGTTCGTTTGAATGGAGTGGTTTGGTATTACGTTAAAGTTGTTCAAGGTCCCAATAGTCAAGTTAATGGCAGAGAAGGATGGGTAAATTCTGATTATCTAAATTGTGATTAGATTGTATTAATCGAAAATGCGATCGCCTTCTACTTGAATTCTGTTTGAATTCTGCGATCGCACTTCAACTTCCTAAAACAAACCTGAGAATAATACCAATAGTTGTCGCAGCAATCAAACTAAAAGCAAGATTAACAACCCATTGAGTCCCTTCTCGATAAGCCTCGGATTTCTCTACGGAAATTTCTAAACGATCTACCGATTTTTCTAGGCGATCAAACTTCTCTGTTGTTGTTCGTTCAAAATGATCTGCTGACTGTTCTAAACGATCTAAGCGAGTATTAATTTCTTTAAGTTGTTCGAGAATTTGAGTGGTTTCCGATCGCATCATAATAATTGCTCCAATTAAACTCATATATATTTTGCAAGTTTAACACCAAACTCAAACCCCTATAGCAGCGCGATCGCCACTCTTCCAAATTCTCACAGTCTTATCAAAACTGCCACTGGCCAAAATATTTCCATCAGGACTAAACGCTAACCCCTTCACGGCACCGAGATGATCCGTTAAAGTCAGGAACTCCTGACAAGTTGCGACTTCCCAAAACTTAATTGCACCCTCTTCACTCCCACTGGCTAAAATGCGCCCATCGGGACTAAAGGCGATCGCCGCAACACTCTTTTGATGTCCGATCAAACTCCCCATTTCCGTCCCCGTTTCCACCTCCCATAACTTAATCGTCCGATCTTGACTGCTACTGGCCAAAGTCTTTCCATCGGGACTAAAGGCGATCGCCGTTATCCCTGCAAACATCCCCGAATGCCCCTTAAACTGAGCAATTTCCTCCCCCGTCTCCACCTCCCAAAGGCGCACAATTTTATCGAACCCTCCCGCAGCTAAAAGTTTCCCCTCGGGACTAAAGGCCAAACACCACATCCCCTCGGGACTGTCCCATAAACGCTCTTTTTTCTCCTCCTCTCGCACCTTAATTCCCCGACCCATTCCCCCACTGGCCAAAAGCTGCCCATCGGGACTAAACGCCACGCATAGCACCCCTGCAAGGTCTTGAAACTCCGCGATCGCCTTTCCTTGGGGAAGTTGCCAAACTTTAAGACTGCGATCCAAACTTCCCACGGCTAATTTTCTCCCGTCTTGGCTAAAAGTCAGAGATGAAACGCTATTTTGTTGTCCCGTTAAAGTGCGAATACTCCACAACGCTTGCATCGGCCAGAGATTCACCGTGCGATCGCGGCTACCACTGGCCAAAACGCTACCATCGGGACTAAAGGCCACGCAGGTAACGCCGTCAATGTGGGCTGTAAGGGTGTGTATACAGTGCCAATCCTTCATTAGGATGTACGGGATGTCTGAGGCATTCAGTGCCGCCAATGCCTCTAAAACCGCATTTGCAGAAGGATAGCGATCGCGGGTCGCCCTGGCTAACATTCCCTCTAAAATTCTGCCGAGGCGATCGTCAACAGGACTCGGCAAAACCTCCCGCCATTGCCATCGGGCTGCCCCCACATCGTACAATTCCAGAGGATCGATGCCCGTGAGTAGATGAATGCAAGTCACCGCCAAACCGTAGAGATCGCTGCTGTAGGAAACCTGCCCAAAAGCCTGTTCTGGCGCAGAATAACCCACAGTTCCAATACTCGTTCCCCTCTTTTTTAACGCCGTTTCCGTTGCATATTTCGCCGCCCCAAAATCCACCAAAACCAAAGACCCATCGCACTGACGGCGAATAATATTTTCCGGTTTAATATCTCGATGAATCACTTTCCCTGCATGAACAAACGCTAACACCGAGAGTAAATCCTTCAAAACTTGCCATACTTCCGACTCCGTAAAAGTCCCCTTTGATCGCAACTCCGAGGCCAAATTTTCCCCCGCGATCGCCTCTTGAACAATGTACTGTTGGCGATCCTGCTCAAAATGAGCGTAAAGTTCGGGAATATGGGGATGTTTTCCCAACTCCTCCAACCGCATCGCCTCCTGCTGGAAAAGGTCGGCAGCCTTTTGCCAATTTCCCTGCTCTTGGGGATAAAATTGTTTCACAACACAGTCGGGATGAGAAGGTTTGTACTCATCCCGCGCTAAAAAAGTTCGCCCGAACCCTCCCGAGGCGATCGCCTGCATGAGTCGATAGCGTTGGGCGAGAAGTAATTTCCTCCCGCAATTGTGACAAAAATTAGCATTGTCGATGTTGACAGGTTTCCTACAGTCTGGATTGGGGCAGTAACTCATAGACAACCGAAAGATTGTTCCCAACTTTAACAAAATTTCTTGAATTCCCCTGCAATAAAATCCTCGCTCTCTCTGTAAGATTTATAGAGGTAAATTCATCGATCGATTATTGAGGAGCTAAACCATTGAAAAAAGTAGAAGCCATTATCCGACCCTTTAAACTTGATGAAGTCAAGATCGCTCTCGTTAACGCTGGGATCGTAGGTATGACTGTTTCGGAAGTACGCGGTTTTGGACGGCAGAAAGGTCAAACCGAACGCTATCGCGGTTCGGAATACACGGTAGAGTTTTTACAAAAGCTCAAAGTAGAAGTCGTTGTCGAAGATTCACAAGTCGAAATGGTTGTAGAGAAAATCATCACGGCGGCCAAGACTGGAGAGATCGGCGATGGCAAAATCTTTATCTCGCCAGTAGAAGAAATTGTTCGCATTCGCACTGGCGAGAGGAATCTCGAGGCGGTTTAATTGTAAACCAAGGGGCTGCGGGCGGAACCAAGTTTCGCCCGCAAGAATCCCCATCTTTTTAAATCGGGGAGATGTCAAGCGAAAATCTCCAACAATTAATGGGTAGGGGCGTTGCACTTAATGCCCCTACCTTATTTGTACATAAAAAAAGCGATCGCCTTGGCGAAGAAGCGATCGGGTTGATATTGTTAATATTATTAATATTATTTTCAATCTTTACCAAAATCTGCTTTACTAGGAAACTATCAATTTTAGAAAATATTACATGAGCGATCGCCCAAAAATAATCGTTCTCGACGACGATCCCACAGGTTCTCAAACCGTTCACAGTTGCTTATTATTAATGCGCTGGGATGTGGAAACTCTGCGCTTGGGACTTGCCGATCGCGCCAGTATTGTCTTTATTTTGACCAATACTCGGGCATTAACACCAGAACAAGCAGCAGAAGTGACGCGAGAGGTTACGCGCAATCTTAAAATTGCTATTGAAGCTGAAGATATAAAAGATTTTTTGGTGGTCAGTCGTTCTGATTCTACTCTGCGCGGTCACTATCCCGTAGAAACTGATGTTATTGCCGAAGAATTGGGACCCTTTGACGCGCATTTTTTAACTCCTGCTTTTTTTGAAGGGGGACGCATTACCCGCAACAGTACCCATTATTTATTAATTGACGGGGTAGAAACTCCCGTTCACGAAACTGAATTCGCCCGAGATTCTGTCTTTGGTTACAGTTATAGTTATTTGCCAGATTATGTCGAAGAAAAGACCAAAGGACGGATTAAAAGTCAAGAGGTAGAATGTTTTTTGCTGACGGAAATTCGCCAAGGTACTCAAGAGAGATTGATGGAGTTGCAAGGGAATGTTTGTTGTGCTGTCGATGCGGAAAAGCAATCAGATCTGGATCGTTTTGCGGAGGATATTCTCGCAACAGCAGGGAAGGGAAAACGCTTCTTGTTTCGCAGTGCAGCAAGTTTGCTCACTTCTTTGGCTCAATTGGGTCAACAACCCGTCCCCGCCGAAAATATGGCACAATACGAGCGATCGCCACGACCGGGAGTTGTTTTAGTGGGTTCTCATGTCCAGAAAACGACCCGACAGTTAGAACAATTATTACAAGAAACAGGAATTGCCCCGATCGAAGTGGATGTAGTGCGCTTGCGAGATAATTTAGCAGAGAAAACCTCATTACAAGCAGAAATCTTACAGAAAGTTAACACGGCGTACAATGCCGGACAAACGCCAACTATTTATACAAGTCGCAAAGAGTTACAGTTTGCTGACATTCAACAGCGTTTAGATTTTGGTCAAGAAGTTTCCCGTTTATTAATGAATATTGTCAAAGGGTTGCCTGCCGAGATAAGTTTTTTAATCAGTAAAGGTGGCATTACCTCCAATGATGTCTTAAGTACCGGTTTAGAATTGCGATCGGCGCGATTATTAGGGCAGATTTTGCCAGGATGTTCAATGGTTATCACCCCCGAGGATCATCCCCAATTCCCCAAATTACCCGTTGTGCTTTTTCCAGGTAACGTCGGAGACGATCGCGGACTAGCAACCGTCCATCAACGCTTAAGCAAAAACAAAACATAAAAAACCCCAAACTCCCCAAACTCCCCACACCCCCCCATCTCCCCACAC